>DCDU01000148.1:0-4157 GCA_002316585.1 Firmicutes bacterium UBA1047
TCATTAAAAGCAGCATTGGAAGAGCTGAATTTAGATTATGTAATCAACGAGGGTGACGGAGCCTTTTACGGTCCTAAAATAGATTTCCACTTAACTGACTGTATAGGAAGAACTTGGCAGTGCGGAACTATTCAGTTGGATTACCAGCTTCCTCAGCGCTTTGAAATGGAATATGTGGGAGCGGACGGACAAAAGCACAGACCTATAATGATTCACAGAACTGCATATGGAAGTATTGAGAGATTCTTTGGAATTCTTATTGAGCAATATGCGGGAGCATTCCCGACATGGCTTGCACCGGTGCATGCAAAGGTGCTTCCTATTTCCGATAAATTCATGGATTATGCTCAAAAGGTTAAGGAGCAGCTTGAAGCTCTTAATATAAAGGTTGAATTAGACGGAAGAGCAGAAAAAATAGGTTATAAAATAAGAGAAGCTCAGATGGAAAAAGTTCCTTATATGCTTGTTGTGGGTGAGAAGGAAGCTGAAAGCAGCACTGTTGCGGTAAGAGAAAGACAAAAAGGCGACATAGGAGCCATGAGTGTTGATGAAATAAGCAGCATAATTTTAGATAAGATTAAAAGCAGAGAAAATGATTCACCTCAATTAGTGTAATAAAAAAAGAATCAGCCTTTATAGTAACAGGATATAGTAAAATGGAGGAGGATAAAATGAAAGACAATGATGTTAACAGTATGTCCAGCTTAAAGAAAGCTTTTTTAATTCTTCACCAATTGAGCGAATCTCCTTATGAATATACTCCAACTCTTTTGGCTCAAAAAACAGGAGTTAACAGAACAACTATCCATCGAATTCTGCAGGAGCTTGCAGACTTTGATGTTGTAATTAAAAATGAATCAACAAAGACATACCGTATAGGACCGAATATTTACAGAATGGGCTTGGTATACCATCATAACCTGAATTTTAAAAGTAAATTAGAAGAAATATTAAATATGATGTCCCAAGAATCGAAAGAATCTGTAGGCTTGGCTATACGAGATGAGGAAAAAATTATTTCACTATATGAAATAGAGACTTTTCAGCCCCTGAAGATGAACTATAAGCCTGGTTTGTTTTATCCTATGAACAGAGGTTGTTACGGTAAATGTTTAATGGCTTATTACGATGAGAACAGGGTAAAAGAGTTATTATATTCTCAAAAATTTGAAAAGATATCTAAGAACACTTTAACTGACCCCGAAGAAATTTTAGAAGAATATAGAAAAATAAGGGAACAAGGATTCGTTATAAGTGAAGAGGAGACCTTTGATTATGCAATGGGAGTTGGTATTCCCATTTTCGACTCAAAAGGAAACGTAAGCACGTGTGTTGCAATATCCTTCTTAAAACAAGCGAATTATAAGGAAAAATCTGAAGAACTGAAAGAAATTTTATTTAAATACTCGGATACGTTATCCAAGTATATACCGTAAAAATCTAATATTATTTTACATGAAAAATCCTCATAGCTGAGGATTTTTTATTTTTAGTATTTTTTTATTGAGGTTTTTTATTGATTTATTAAAAAGTTGCGAAAGTAACTTGACACGATCAAAGTTGTGTGCTACAATCAATACCGATAAGTGAACTTAGTGTTCATATAATGAACTATGCAAAGGAGAGACTATTTATGGATTCTGAATTTTTAGAAAGGCTGAAAAAGACTTTATGTGAAGAAGAAATAGTAAAAGCCATATCCGACCTGGTGAAAATTCCAAGCTATAATGGCGTTGAGAATCAAGAGACCCGGGTTGCTGAGAAAATTCACGATATTTTTGAAAAAGAAGGAATTGAATCTGAATTAATCCACGTAACAGATGGAAGATGTAATGTAATTGGAAAAATTAAAGGTACAGGAAACGGAAAAACCTTATTACTGACAGGCCATATTGACACAGTACCACCCTACGATATGGAAGATGCCTTTGAGGTTAAGGAAAAAGACGGAAAATTATTTGGCAGGGGTGTAGTAGATATGAAAGGACCCCTGGCTTGTATGATGTATGCTATGATTGGCATAAAAAGGGCAAATATACAGCTTAAAGGGGATATAATCTTTGCCGGAGTAATTGACGAGGAGGAAAAAAGCTTAGGGACTATAGATATTATTGAAAGAAAAATTAAAGCAGATGCAGCCATTGTAGGAGAACCTTCAAATCTTGAAATTTGTGTCGCACACAGAGGTTTAGAATGGTTTGAACTGAGTTTTCACGGCAGGACGGTACATGGAGGAAAGCAAAAAGAGGGGATAAATGCTATTTTAAAGGCATCAAATTTTATTCAAAGAGTAGAAGAAAAGCTTATTTCCGAAATAGAAAAAGAAACCCACCCTCTCATCGGAACCTCTTCCATGAATTACGGAACTATTAACGGAGGAACTCAGCCAAGCACCGTTGCAGGTGATTGTGTTCTTAAAATTGACAGGAGATGGGTTCCGGGAATAAAGTATGATGATATTACAAAGGAATATGAAGATATTATTGAAGAATTAGCAAAGGAAGATAAGAAATTCAAATGCAGCTTAAAGGTAATGGACGCAAGCCTTATGAAGGACGGATATGTACATGAAGCTATGGAAATAGATTTAGAGCATCCGATAATAGAAAACGTTATAGATAAAACCATCAAGGTTTATGGGAAAAAGCCGGAGCTGACATATTTTACAGCATGGTCAGACGGAGGACTTTTAAGCAGCTACGGCAATATTCCTACGATTGTATTTGCACCCGGTGATTTGGAAACAGCACATTCCAAAGATGAACAAATTGAAAAAGAACAAATATTACCTGCAGCTTTAATCTATGCTTTAATCGCAATTGAATTTTGTAATTAAAGGAAGCTGCGGCAATTAATAAAAATTAAATGGAGGGCTTTATGAATAATTCACAAGAAGGAAGACAAGACAAAAAGAAGAGGCAATTTCCCCATGTATATGTAGTTTTGTTATTTTTAGTTGTTATATGTGCGTTATTGTCCTATGTTGTACCGGCAGGAGAGTATGACAGAGTGGAAACAGAGGATGGCAGATTAATTGTTGATCCTGAAACATTTCATAATGTAGAAAGGACACCTGTAAATTTATTTGGTGTACTTAAAGCTGTACCAAAAGGTATGGTTGAAATTGCTGATATAATATTTTTTATATTTATAGTTGGCGGCTCTTTTGCGGTAGTTCAGGATACGGGAGCAATAGAGGCGGGTATCGGAAAGATTACAAAGGGTATGGCAGGTAAAGAAAAATATCTGATACCGGTAATTATGTTTGTGTTTTCTTTAGCAGGTGCTATTTTTGGCATGGCGGAAGAGACCTTGCCCTTTATTCCGATTATGGTGGCATTATCTCTTGCTATGGGATTTGACTCCATTACAGGTACAGGCATGGTTTTAGCAGGTGCAGGCGCAGGCTTTGCAGCAGCATTTATGAATCCTTTTACCGTTGGAGTTGCTCAAGGAATTGCAGGACTTCCTTTATTTTCGGGGATGGGCTTCAGACTTGCAATGTTTATGGTAATGACAGGTGCCACAATTATATATGTATACAGATATGCCGGTAAGGTTAAGGAAAATCCACAGCTAAGCAGCATGCATGAATTTGATAAAAATCGGGAAGATACGCTCGATTTAGACAAAATCAGAGAAATTAGCAATAATGATAAATTAGTTTTGCTTACTGTCGGAGTTACTATAATATTACTTGTAATCGGTGTAATGTTCTTTGACTGGTATATACTTGAAATATCCGCCCTGTTTTTAGGAATGTCTGTAGTAGTTGCGATGTTTGGAAAATTAGGACTTAACGGATTTGCTGAACGATTGGTAGAAGGTATGTCAGGTATGGCGGGCGGAGCATTAATAGTAGGCTTTGCCAGAGCTATATTGGTTGTACTCACCGAGGGAAGTATAATGGATACTATATTGTACGGAGCTGCAAACCTGGTTTCCGCATTGCCTTCATCTCTTACGGTTGTGGGAATGTATATTTTCCAATGCTTATTAAACGTAATCATTCCGTCGGGCGGGGGACAGGCAGCTGTTTCCATGCCTATAATGGCACCGCTGTCGGATTTGACAGGAATAACCAGACAGACCGCCGTATTAGCCTTCCAGCTTGGAGACGGAATATCAAATATTCTTACACCTACTTCAGGATATTT
>DCDU01000148.1:4264-6789 GCA_002316585.1 Firmicutes bacterium UBA1047
TACACCTACTTCAGGATATTTTATGGCGGGACTGGCTTTAGCAAAGGTACCATGGGATAAATGGGCTAAGTGGTTTATAAAATTAGCAGCGCTTCAATATTTAATAGGAGTGGTATTTATTTTAATTGCTCATGTAATTCAGTTAGGACCATTTTAAATAATATAGAAAACTTTCAGTAAAAAAGTGCTTTAGATTGATGACAAGGTCTGAATTTAGCTATTCCGGGGCATAGCCCCGGTATGGCGGCAATTATAATCAATACTTTGCTACCGGCTAAAGCACTTTTATTTTTTAACACTGTATAACTTCCCCTCAAATACCCAGTAGAAGGGAAATGAAAAATGCATATGCTGAAAAACAGGCTTCCCCGCCTGATTTATGACTACTGCCGTAAGCCTTACGGGACAGGTATAATCTTGACCTGCAGCGCTTTCCTTTAGTGCATAGGCTATACTTCTGTGTACGGAGAATAGTTTATCTTCCGATGGAATATCTGATTGAAGCAAATTTTCAATTTTATCCAAAATTTGCGCAAAAAGCTCATCTTCTGTTATGCTTTTCTTCAATAGACCGCAAGCTGTAATCCATGTAACACCACTCTGCTTGGAAGCAACAGCATGCTCTAAATCTAAAGTGAGGGCAGCTCCGCTGCTCGCAGTAAAAAATTCCCTTATTTGGCCTGCTCCCATATGCCACCTGTTATCCGGTTCAATAATAAAGGGAATATTATTAATATCGAAATATTTACTTATTAACTCTTTTGAAATATCTTTTTGACCAAATATTTCAGTCTCAAAACCCTTTACCAATGATTTAATTTCTATATCCATCTGACTATTCAAATATTTATCTGCAATTGCATTTTGATTGTTATAATTCTCAATATATTCCTTAGAGCTCTCAAAACGCTCATCAGGAAAATTTGATTTTGGGATAGAAAATTGGATTTGAGCAAATTTTTTGCCTATCTGTAAGTTCGGGTTCTTGAGCTTTACGTTTAATAAAATTAATATATTTATCATAACTTTCAGGAGTATTTTGAAAAATATATCTGACAGTACCTTTTGCAGCAAACCAGGCGACCTCATCTTTATTGCCAATATATACGTCCTCTGAATCAATATTGACATCACCCCAATATTCCCAATCATTTTTAATCAATGTTTTAACCTGCTCAATTCCTAAAAACAGCTCACCTGTTCCTGTACCAAGAATACATGTGTCATTTCCCACTATAAAGAGTTCCTCGGCAAAACCTTCAACATTGCTTAAATCTCTCTTTGTATATCCATCCTGAAATTGGCGAAGAACTTTTTTAATTTCGGAAATCTCCGAATTAGAATGTTGAGGTGCATCATATTTTTCCAAGCTGATTTTTAATGATTTATCCGGATACTGTACTCCAAAAGTATTCATTCTCAAAATCCTCCGGTGCTCATAAATTTTAGTTTTTTTAAAACTAATATATTTTTAATAATAGCACATATTTGTATTAAATTATAATATTTTTTGCAAGTATTCATTATTATATTGAAATTTACTTATATTTTATATAATATATAATTATAATAAATTATCGGAGGCTACTATGAGCACAGTATATTCGGATGTTCAATATCATATTAATATGAAAGAAGGAGATGTGGGCAGGTATGTAATATTGCCCGGAGACCCCAAAAGATGCAGCAAGATTGCAAAATATTTTGATAATCCCGTATTGGTTGCGGATCACAGAGAATATGTTACATATACAGGCTATCTTGACGGAGTGAAGGTAAGTGTAACATCAACAGGAATAGGAGGTCCATCTGCTGCAATAGCAATGGAAGAATTAGCGAACATAGGAGCAGATACATTTATCAGGGTTGGTACCTGCGGAGGCATGAGTATTGATGTTATGGGCGGAGATTTGGTAATTGCCACGGGAGCAATAAGGATGGAAGGCACAAGCAGAGAATATTCACCTATAGAGTTCCCTGCGGTTGCTGATTTTGGAATTACAAATGCACTTGTAAAAGCTGCGGAGAATTTACAAAAAAAATACCATGTAGGTGTTGTTCAGTGCAAGGATTCATTTTACGGACAGCATGCACCCGAAACAAAGCCTGTAGGTTATGAGTTGACAAACAAGTGGAATGCATGGATGAAGATGGGTACATTAGCTTCGGAAATGGAATCGGCGGCATTATTTATTGTTGCAGCTTACAGAAGGGTAAGAGCAGGCTCGATATTTAATGTAGTTGCAAATCAGGAACGAAGAAAGCTAAGATTAGAAGACCCACAGGAGCATGATACTGAAGCTGCAATTATGACGGCAATTGAAGCATTGCGTATTCTAATCAAAGAAGACAATAAATAATTAAAAAGATTCTTTTTTGCCTGCCGGCAGAAAAGAATCTTTTTCAACTTTGCTCTCAGACTTTTATACTTCTCCACTTTCCTGAATTGTATCTCAGGAGTACAAGTGTCGACCTTAAGGTCTGGTCTGCTATAAAGGCAAACCAAGCACCTTCAAGTCCCATAT
>DCDU01000111.1:0-1009 GCA_002316585.1 Firmicutes bacterium UBA1047
ATAATTCCTTGGGCTGTTATTCCTGTGGCTGCAATTTGCAATATAAGTGCACAGGATTTGGCAAGAAAAAATTTGGTGCCGGTTCTATGCGGCATCGGTGCTGCAATCTTTGTAGCTTTACTGATATTATAATGTAACTCCCGCTGATGCGCAGGCTCCATCACCAATTTGTTTGCTCCTTTCAGTTGCGCAAATTGGGATTGCGCTGCACCTGACCTACCATCCATTTTTCCGAAAAAAGACTCGAAAAAATGGGGTTAGGTCATGAAAAAAGGACTGTCCCGGCTTTGCGGCAATATGTGCCGCAAAGCCGGGACTGTCCTTTACAATACTTTCTTCAGATATTGTCCTGTATAGGATTTTTTTACTTTGGCTACTTCTTCGGGGGTACCTTCCGCTACGATTGCTCCTCCCCCGTCGCCGCCTTCGGGACCTAAGTCTAAGATATAATCTGCGGTTTTTATAACATCTAAATTGTGTTCGATTACAATAACCGAATTGCCTGCTTCCACAAGTCTGTCTAAAACCTCCGTAAGCATATGAATATCTGCTATATGAAGTCCTGTTGTCGGTTCGTCTAAAATATAGACCGTTTTTCCCGTTCCTCTTTTGCTCAATTCATAAGCTAACTTAACACGCTGAGCTTCTCCTCCCGATAACTCAGGTGAGGGTTGACCTAATTTCAAATATCCCAATCCGACATCCTGCAGCGTTTTAATTTTATTTTGGATTTTCGGTATATTTTCAAAAAATATCAGGGCTTCATCAATGGTCATATCTAAAACATCCGCAATATTTTTGCCCTTGTATTTAACTTCCAATGTTTCTCTGTTGTATCTCTTGCCTTTGCAAATATCACAGGGCACATATACGTCCGGAAGAAAGTGCATTTCAATTTTTAAAATTCCATCGCCGCGGCATGCTTCACATCTGCCTCCTTTAACATTGAAACTGAATCTCCCTTTTTTATAGCCTCTTTCCTTAGCTTCAAGAGTCATCGAATAAACAT
>DCDU01000111.1:1104-7839 GCA_002316585.1 Firmicutes bacterium UBA1047
CCTTTTTTATAGCCTCTTTCTTTTGCTTCAAGAGTCATTGAGAATACATCCCTGATGTAGTCAAAAACTCCTGTGTATGTGGCAGGATTTGACCTTGGAGTTCTTCCGATAGGAGATTGGTCAATGGTAATTATTTTATCTACATTTTCAATGCCGAGCATTTCGTCAAATTTACCCGGACGGTTTGTATTCCTGAATAATTTCTGATGGAGACCCTTGGATAATATTTCATTTATCAGGGAGCTTTTGCCGGAGCCGGAAACCCCCGTTACACAGCACATTACCCCCAATGGAATTTTCACGTCTAAATTCTTCAGGTTATTTTCTCTGGCACCTTTAATTTCTATGAATTTCTCAGGTTTTCTCCGGACTTCGGGAACTTCGATTTTTTTCTTTCCGCTTAAATATTGTCCCGTAATTGAATTTAAATTATTTTTAATTTCTTCAAATGTTCCATATCCGACTATTTCCCCTCCGTTAACTCCTGCTCCGGGACCTATATCCAAAATATAATCCGCATTTTCCATAGTTTCTTCATCATGCTCCACAACAATAAGCGTGTTCCCTAAATCAGTAAGATTTCTAAGTGTTTTAATAAGCATGGAATTGTCTCTTTGGTGAAGACCTATGCTTGGCTCATCTAATACATAAAGAACTCCTACAAGGCTTGAGCCTATTTGAGTGGCTAATCTTATACGCTGAGATTCACCGCCCGACAATGTTCCTGCATTTCTGTCCAAAGTAAGATAAGTAAGACCTACATCCGATAAAAATTGAAGTCTGTCCTTGATTTCTTTTATTATCTGACTGCCGATAATTTTATGCATTGGACTTAAATTAAGAGCATCAAAAAACTTAATACTTTTTATAACAGAAAGCTGTGATACCTGGTAAATATTTTTGTTGTCAATTTTAACCGCAAGGCTTACCGGATTTAATCTTGCCCCGTGGCATTCGGGACAAGGGCTTTCATACATATATTCTTCTATCCACTCTCTCATTTCCGGCGATCTGGTTTCGTTGTATCTTCTTTGAAGGTTGTTTACAACCCCTTCAAAATCCCTTTTATATTCTCTTGGACCCTGAAATTTGCTTACAAAGTTTACTGTTACTTCCCTTCCGTTGGTTCCGTAAAGAATTTCATCAATAAATTCCTTCGGAGCTTCCGACAATGGTTTGGATATATCAAAACCATGGTATTTTGCCACAGCGGCAAACATTTGATAGTAGTAACCGTCTTCCTCTGCTCCAAACGGTGCTATTGCTCTTTCGCCGATTGTCTTTGAATAATCCGGAATCACCAAATCAACATCTATTTCTCTGTTAACTCCCAAGCCGTTGCATGTTTTGCATGCTCCTATGGGGTTGTTGAAGGAGAACATCCGGGGGGAAATTTCTCCGAATCCGATGCCGCAGTCCGTGCATGCAAATTTTGTGCTCATTAAAAGCTCTTCCTGACCCATAACATCAATAAGCACCATCCCTCCGGATAATTCCAAGGCGGTTTCTACCGAATCCACAAGTCTTTTCTGGATTCCTTCCTTAATAATCAATCTGTCTATAACAACTTCTATAGTATGTTTTTTGTTTTTGTCCAACACTATATCGTCTTCTAACTCAAACAGTTCTCCGTCAACCCTTACCCTTACGAAGCCTTCTTTTTTTATATTATCCAATAGCTTTTTATGTGTGCCCTTGGCGCCCTTTACCATGGGAGCCAAAATTTGAATCTTTGTTCTTTCTTCATATTCCAAAACCTTGTCCGTTATTTGGTCTACTGTTTGCGTAGTAATCGGTTTTCCGCATTTCGGGCAGTGAGGTATGCCTATTCTTGCAAACAAAAGTCTGTAATAGTCATAAATTTCCGTAATTGTGCCCACGGTTGAACGAGGGTTTCTGTTTGTTGATTTTTGGTCTATGGAAATTGCAGGTGACAAACCTTCAATTGACTCAACATCCGGTTTATCCATCTGCCCTAAAAACATTCTTGCATATGAGGACAGACTCTCAACATAACGTCTTTGTCCTTCAGCATATATGGTATCAAAAGCAAGGGATGTTTTACCGGAACCGCTGACTCCCGTAAAAACTATGAATTTATTTCTTGGAAGTTCAACATTTATATTCTTAAGATTGTTTTCCTTTGCTCCTTTAATTATGATTTTGTCCATTATTTATCCTTTCTGAAATCGGCATGGGAACACACCTTTAATTTAGGCAAGTCTCTTTTTCAGCTCTTTTATTTCATCCCTGTAATGTGCTGCTTTTTCAAACTCTAAGTTCTCTGCTGCTTTTCGCATTTCTTTTTCTAACTCTATAATATATTCCGCAATATCAGTCTTCTTACCTTTTGATTTATATTCGGCTTCTTCCTCTGCCGCCTTTGTTGCTTCTATTACGGCACGTACTCCCTTGATTATCGACTTAGGAGTGATGTTGTTTTCTTTATTATATTTATCCTGAATCTCCCGTCTTCTGTTTGTTTCCTTTATTGCCCTTTCCATTGAGCCGGTTATTTTATCAGCATACATAATAACTCTTCCGTCAACATTTCGTGCCGCTCTTCCCACCGTCTGTATAAGAGATGTTTCCGAGCGCAGGAATCCTTCCTTATCGGCATCAAGTATTGCCACCAAGGATACCTCCGGCAAATCCAGTCCTTCCCTTAAAAGATTTATCCCAACGAGCACGTCAAACTCACCCATACGCAGGTCTCTGATTATTTCCATTCTTTCCAATGTATCTATGTCGGAATGAAGATATCTTACCTTGATTCCCGTGCTTTTAAAGTAAGCGGTTAAATCTTCAGCCATTTTCTTGGTTAAGGTGGTAACTAATACTCTTTGATTCTTTTGAGTCGATTTGTTGATTTCATTTATTAAGTCATCTATTTGGTTTTCAACAGGTCTTATATATATAGGAGGGTCTATAAGTCCTGTAGGACGAATAATCTGCTCAACAATATTTTGAGAATGCTCTGCTTCATAGGGACCGGGAGTTGCACTTACAAATACAACCTGATTTATAATATTTTCAAATTCATCAAACTTCAGCGGTCTGTTGTCAAGAGCCGAAGGAAGTCTGAAGCCGTAATCCACCAATGTTGTTTTTCTTGCCCTGTCTCCGTTGTACATGCCTCTTACCTGAGGAACCGATACATGGGACTCATCTATCATCATTAAAAAGTCCTTCGGAAAATAATCAAGCAGTGTATATGGTCTTACTCCCTCCTGCAAGTTATTTATATGTCTTGAATAATTTTCGATTCCGTTGCAGTAGCCCATTTCCTGGAGCATCTCAATGTCATAGTTTGTTCTTTGCTCCAATCTTTGCATTTCCAGCAATTTATTTGTGCTTTCAAAATATTTCAGTCTTTCTTCAAGTTCAATCTTTATGCTTTCAACTGCCCTGTTCACATTTTCTTCAGTAGTAGCATAATGGGTAGCGGGAAATATTGAAATATGATTTCTTCTGCCTAACATTTCTCCCGTTACGGTGTTGATTTCAGTTATTCTGTCAATTTCATCCCCAAAAAATTCAACCCTTATTGCATTTTCAGAGGATGAAGCAGGGAATATCTCTACAGTATCTCCTCTAACTCTGAATGTTCCTCTGGTAAATGCTATATCATTTCTTTTATATTGTATTTCCACAAGCTTTTTGATTACTTCATCTCTATCTTTATTCATTCCCGGTCTGAGGGAAATAACGAGATTTTCATAATCTATAGGACTTCCTAACCCATAAATGCAGGAAACACTTGCTACTATCACAACATCCTTTCTTTCAAAAAGTGCCGCAGTCGCAGAGTGTCTCAGCTTATCTATTTCATCATTTATTGATGCATCCTTTTCTATAAATGTATCACTGCTTGGAACATATGCCTCCGGCTGATAATAATCATAATAGCTTACAAAATACTCTACCGCATTATCAGGGAAAAACTCCTTGAATTCCGAGCACAGCTGAGCTGCCAATGTTTTGTTGTGAGCCAATACAAGGGTGGGTTTCTGGACCTTTTCAATTATATTTGCCATAGTGAATGTTTTTCCGGAGCCTGTAACTCCAAGAAGTGTTTGATATTTATAATTTTTCTTCAATCCTTCAACTATTTTTTCTATAGCTGCCGGCTGGTCGCCGGTTGGTTTGAATTCGGATTTTATTTTAAATTCGCCCATGAGCGCTCCTTTGTTCTAAACGTATGTTCGCTTTTCATTATATAATTTTTGAACTGTTAAGTCAATAAAAAACTGATTAAAGCAGCGATGAGGAGTAAACTTTTTTAAATACCATGATAAATCTTGTTTTAATTATTGAATTTAAGAAATTGACAACCTTTAAATTAAAGGTTATAACAGTAGTATTGATTACCAAAGAAGGATATGGAAACAATTCCCATACTAATTGAAACGATATTGATATAATATATAAGTTAACATTAATAATCTATTGTTATATAAAGTGTGTGAATATGAATCAAGGAGGCGGATAAAGTGTCTAAACAGGTTACACTTAAAAATATAGAAGGAAATTTGAAATTTTTTCAAACAATGTATGATATCGTAAGGCTTGTTGACCCGTTACGAAAAAGTGTATTGGAATACAGTGAATGCAAAGTCAATGAAAAACATGAGGAATGCTATAATTATTGGGAGAATGGGAAAATATGTGACAATTGCATTTCCGTAAAAGCATATAACAGCAATAAAAGCTTCGTTAAGCTTGAGTATAAACCGGAGACTGTGATGATGGTTACGGCAATTCCGATGCAAGCAGAGGGGACCACTGCCGTATTGGAACTCCTTAAGAATGTTACCGACAGCATAATGGTAGGCTCCGGCGATTATAACGAAGGACGCTTATTGCACAGCATAGTATCAGAGTTTAACTTCAGGATTATCAAAGATAAGTTAACGGATTTATACAACAGGTATTTTATTGATGACCGTTTGCCGGCTGATATAGTTAACGCTGCTGTTTCCGGCACACCGTTAAGTGTAATTTTTTTAGATATGGATGATTTTAAGCATATAAACGACAAATATGGTCATATATCGGGAGATTTAGTCATAAAGGAAGTTGGAAATGTAATAAAGAACAGTATAAGAGCTGATACGGACTGGGCAGCCAGATACGGGGGAGATGAATTTTTTATATGTCTGAATAATACGGATTATGACGAAGCATATGGCATTGCTGAAAGAATACAAAAAGGAATTGAAAAAATCTCTGTTTCAATCCAGGGAGAAAATATCTGCTTTTTTACTTCCATGGGAATACATACCATGAAGGATTCAATGATAACTGCTGAGGAGCTGCTAAATATTGCCGATAAGAAAATGTATGAAGCAAAAAAAAGCGGTAAGAACTGTATATTCGGAAATGTTTTATAGATAAAGTGAACTATTCTTATTTATTTAAAATTTATTGTGTAAAAAGTATTTTACCAAGAAATTTCATAAATATCATTGTTATAATTCATTTCATTATACTGTTATAATAGCGAGTCATTGAAAAGCATCGGCAATAAATATCTGCCGTTACCGGAAAGATTTCGGCAAAGAAGATATGCCTCGCATTTTAAGGTTATACTGATAAACAGGGACTTTATATAATGGAGAGTTGATATGGAAGAAAAAGAATATTTGAATCCTATAAAATCCATCTTGTGCATTTATCTTATATGTTTCTTTTCAGGATGTTAGAGTACATGTTTATACGTACAGATCAAAGTATCTTTGGAGAAGCATTTATTCATAAACTAATAGGCATTCTTGTGCTTATATTGGCAGCAAGATTTTTTTCAATTAAATTGTCAAAAATTGGCTTCACAAGTGTTTTTGTTAATTAGAAATAATATGTCATATAACAAAATATTGCAGGGTGTTAAATTCGGTATGTCTTGTTGTGCGGTCTGGACGGCATATTTGTTTGAGCCGTTGCCCCATGTTGTGCCAATTGACAGAATTACATATCCTCTTGCGGATGGCGCTGTCCTGATTGTTATGGGATTGCAGCTTGGTATTTTGTTCGGCAAAGAATCAAAAATTAATAAAGAAAGTCCAAACAGTATTATGGTGTATTTGCACAGGCTTTATCATTGCTTGTTCTTTATCATGGCTGAGGCAGTACATTGTATCTGAAAACAAATTACGTCAGGTCTGTATGCTTGGGTTATTGCTATTCGGATTGAATCTGACGCTGTTCAACTTCTTTATGCCCATAGTTTTTGATGCCAATGTTTTTGACCTTGTACTTAGAACAGGCATCGATATTATATTTGTATCGTTGGGCTGCTTATTTTTTAAAACAAATAGGCGGTATATGCCTGAACTAAGCATAATGCAGATGTAATGTGTATCTATTTGTAATAATAACACATAAAAAAGCACATGCGCTAAAAAGTGCTTATTTTTTTATATTAAGTTTAGCTATTTCCGACGCATTTTTGTAGTTATGCTTATATATGTCGATTTTATCCCTATGACGCATGAACATACACTAAGGAAAACAGCGGATTAGTCCATACGCCGTATATTGCATGTATTTTATGAAAGTATTGAAATTTTAATAAAAATTATTGAATTGTACCAATAAACAAATATGTAATGTAAAAAAATTTCAAAAAACAAAAATAATAGTAGTATTTTTTAATCAAATAATATAATGATATACAAATGGTACTGTATTATTATTTATAATATGAAACAACATTTCTACAATTTTGTTTCATTC
>DCDU01000111.1:7951-12721 GCA_002316585.1 Firmicutes bacterium UBA1047
ATTTCTACAATTTTGTTTCATTCGTTTAAATGAAATAATCTTAGTGGAAGTTTTTAGATATGGTATTTCTTATTATAATAGTGTCCACAAATACATTGCAATTATATAGGACAAGCAAAAATTTGTCAATAAAATATGTAGAATTTTGTATTATTTTATCGATTTATGTAATATATGGTACAATATTACAATTGTACAATTGAATAAAGTTCATCTTTTTGCTCCTGATTTATGCCTATATATCGAAGGGTGACGGCTTGAGAACTATGATTGAATGTATCCATAATCAAGCCGATATTATATTTGGATAACTTATAAGTCCAGTACCCCCATGTTTTGCGCAGACTATGCGTTCCAAAGCTTTCTATTCCAAGAGCTTCAGCGGCTTTAGTCATAACCTTATAAACCTGGACACGCCCCACATAACCTCCTTTTCTGCTATGAAACAGATAATCATTATAACCTAAATTAAATTCTTTTACATATTCATCCAAACATTTTCTTAAAGTGTCATTTATTTTAATGCACTTCTCTTTTTTAGTTTTCTGTTCAATTATAATCAAATGTTCCTTGAAATTAAAATCATTGTGATATATGTCACTAATTTTAATAGGAATAATGTCACTGACACGCAATCCTGTATTAATTCCCATTTTGAAAAGAACAGCATATTTTGGATTGTTTTTTGCCAGATAGTTATACATCTGTTTAATTTTTTTCATGTCACGAATCGGTTGAACTGTCATAATATAGCTCCCTTATATTTTTTTAATATAATATTACATAGTAACCTGCATATAGTAAATATGCAAAATATATTTAAATGTTTAAATTCTAAAAAGTAAGCAGAATCAAGCTGTATAGGCTTCATTGAATGAAACAAAATTGTAGAAATGTTGTTTCATTTTGTTATATGACAATAATAGTACAAATTGTTTTAAAATTAAATACATTTTTTTTGTTATATATATTTCATAGAATCAAATATCTAAAACTATATTTCAAAGGAGAGAATATGAAAAATTTTAAAATTCGCAAAAAATTGATTGTGACATTTGGAATCGTACTGCTTTTATTTGTTGGGTCAATGGTAAGCGCAACTATGGGAATGAGGACTTTGTCTTCTGATTTTAAGACGTTTTATGAAGGACCATATGTCACATCTAATGCATCTATGAGTATAAGGCGCATCCTTCAAGGGGTTGAAAAGAATATATTATCAATGATAACCAATGACCCTTCGAATATTGATACGCATATTGAAGACATGAACAGACTTTTAGAGGAATTAAGCAATGAAATAATAATAATGGAAGAAAATCTTATAAATGAAGAAAGTAAAGAACTTTTAGCACAGATAGAGCTTGATATAGAAGAAGGAGCAGTATATAGGCAACAGATTGTTGAACTGTCTAAAAAAGAAAGTGCTGATGAGGCTTATAAAATATATAGGGACAAATATTTTTCTATTGCAGCGTCTCTTAGAACAAAGGCAGATGAAATTGGAGTATATGCTGATGAATTAGGAGTAAATTTCTATAACGACGGAAAAACAGCAGAAAAATTTGCCTATACAACGTTAATTACTTTTTTTGCTGTTGCACTTGCCGTCATAATTATACTTGTTATTTATATTGTCAGAAGCATTACTAAACCTGTTTATGAAATAGAGAGAGCAACAAAGCAGCTTGCGGAAGGTGATTTAAGCGCTATTGTCAAATACGAGTCTAAGGACGAATTAGGCTCCTTGGCAGACAGCGTTCGTAAGCTTATTGTTAATCTCAGCGGCTATATTTTTAATATTTCTGAAGTGCTTAAAAGGATGGCAGAAGGTGATATGACAGTTACAGTCGATATGGAGTATAAAAAGGATTTTGCCCCCATTAAAGATTCCATGGAGAATATCATTGATTCTATGAATGTGACGCTTTATCAGATAAATCAGTCTTCACAGCAGGTAGCGGCAGGCTCATACCAAGTGGCAGCTGCTTCCCAGATGCTTTCGCAGGGAGCGACTGAACAAGCAGGCTCTATAGAGGAGATGGCTGCAGCAATTACGGAAATTACCGACCAGGTTAACAAAAATGCAGCAAGTGCTCAACAGGCAAATACTATGGTTTCCGAAACCATCGTCGAAATAAAAAACGGAAATACGAAAATGATGCAGCTTGTTGAAGCTATGAATAATATAACCGGTACATCCAATCAAATACGCAATATAATCAAAACTATTGATGATATTGCATTCCAAACTAATATACTTTCCTTAAACGCTGCTGTTGAAGCTGCAAGGGCAGGAAGTGCAGGCAAAGGCTTTGCGGTGGTCGCGGACGAAGTGCGCAATCTTGCGGCAAAAAGTGCTGCTGCAGCCAAAAATACTACACAACTAATTGAAAATGCACTCACAGCAATTGAAAACGGCACCGCAATGGTAATTCAAGCAGAGCAGTCATTAGGAACTATTGAAAAAAAAGCGGGACTTGTAGCAGAATTCGTTAATGAAATTACGGATGCGTCCAATTCGCAGGCTATAGCATTGAACCAGACCAACTCCGGAATAGAGCAGATTTCTTCTGTGGTTCAGGATAATTCTTCTACAGCCGAAGAAAGTGCGGCATCCAGTGAAGAATTGTCAGGATTAGCCGAGTCTTTGCGAAAACTTATAGAGCAGTTTAAGCTTAGGGAGAATTCAATTGAATATAAATCTGATAATTCAAATGCGGCAGCAATTTAAAGGTCTGTATATATACTTAAAAAAGCAATTGATGAGAAGTTAAAATCGGTGTCAGATAATGTTCTGCTTTTCTAAATCTGCCCGATATGGGAATGTACTAATAGAATGAGAAAAATTATTTTAAATCTTAGAGGATAACGAATGAATTACAAGTCGAAAAAAACAAAATTTATTGGTGAAATCCAGGACTTTGTGAAGATTCTCTCGTGTAATAAAGGCAATAGGAAACGAAGGTTTCAGCCTGCATTAAAAAAAGTTCCCGCATCACCTGTACGTATGAGGTTAATTGATTCTGAAAAGCATAAATTATGTTATGGTATGACTGTTAGTCAAGAAACATTTATATTTTTGAATTCAATGTTAATTCGTTATTTGATAGGATACAGCTATGGTCACTCTATGCGGACCAAATTTATGCTGAAATTATTAGTAGATGAAATGCTGAAGCGAAAGCTGTATCCGGAAGTTATTTCAACTAAAAATAATAAGATGATATCGAATACGGCATTACTTCACGACTTTGGCAAATTGTACATTTCTTCTTCTATTCTTGCTAAACCAGGTAAATTGACACCAGAGGAATATGAAATAATTAAAACACATACAACAATAGGAAGAGATGTCATAATGTCTTGTGAAAATATCTTTGGACGCAACGATAAACAACTTCGTTTTATTTTAGAAGTTGTTTATTCTCATCATGAACGTTGGGATGGCTCTGGTTATCCCCAAGGTCTGAAAGGAGAAGAAATTCCTGTATCGGCACGGTTGATGGCTGTTGTGGATGCTTATGACGCTATAACAAGCAAGCGCATATATAAGGAGGCATATAGTCATGAAAAAGCAATAGAAATAATTTCGAAGGGTTCAGGAACTTATTTTTCCCCTCAGGCGGTGGAGCTTTTTATGACATTGAAGGATGCCTTTAGTGATATTGTTTTATATTATGGTGATAAATGAATTTGACTGATTAGGTACCTTTTAGTGATAAAGGTTAAACCAATATAGCAATCTTGAAATATAGATTGCTAATATTTTAAGATTGAATGCAATATATACTTGACATTAAGCAATACATAGAATATAATATGCAATATGGGAGGAGTTGTATGAAAAATAAACGGATGAAAATTGCTCGTATTGAATGCGATATGAAACAAGAAGATTTAGCAAAATCAGTTGGTGTAACAAGGCAAACAATAGGACTTATTGAAGCCGGTAATTATAACCCTACATTAAATCTTTGTATAGCAATCTGCAAAGCACTAAACAAAACATTAAATGATTTATTTTGGGAGGAGCCATATGAAAAATAATAAAATTCAAGATGAAAGAATACTTTTAGCAAGAAGAAAAATTCAAAGCGATGCATATGGATGGCTTGTATGGGTATTAATGATTTCTATTATTGTTCAGCAATTTTTTATGAAAGCTCCTTTTGCACAGTATTCAGTTGAATTTTTTGCCTTAATAGGGTGTGGCTTATATATTTCAATCCGCCATTTTAGAGAAGGAATTGATATTTGGAATTCAAAAGACAATGGTAAGAAAAAAATGTTATTAAACATAATTGTATCAGGTATTGCTTCGGTAATTCTTTTCGCGTTGCTAAGCGGTATATATAATATCAAAAATTTGACGTCATACTTTGTGAGTTTTGTTATTTTCTTCTTTGTATTTCGCTCAGCGGTAATAGCTATAAACAAGAAAAAACAGCAAACTATTGAGAATAAACTAAACGAAGATGAAATGAGCGAATAAGATAAGCACGCATATATGAATAAACTGCGGCAACTATTACCGAGCAAGATACTGCTTCCTTGGAATTTGTATTAACCCTTGAAGAATATAGGAGGCAAGGCGCATATGCTGCTGTCTGTGCGGAAGCGTTAAAACAATTAAAAGAACAGAATATAAAAACTGTTATATTAGGCTCAAGTCCGGAAGCGACTTCTATATATATAATTAGGCTTCGTTCCATATTTTGAAAAGGTCCTTTTAACATTTAAGGGGTAAAGAAAAAAAGGGTATGACGG
>DCDU01000191.1:0-218 GCA_002316585.1 Firmicutes bacterium UBA1047
GCCAAAATCAATGTTGTAAACACTACCGACCTGGCATGAATTAAACCGCTTCCCGTACCATACATCCTTAGTGCCCAATAATACGACAGAAGCGATGCAAATGATATTGCTATTGCCTGAAACATAATTCCGCCGAGCATTTCCTTGTCAAGTATTGCCTCCTTTGTATTTCTCGGAGGCTGTTTCATTATGCCGGGCTCTGCATTTTCAACTCCCAA
>DCDU01000191.1:402-1549 GCA_002316585.1 Firmicutes bacterium UBA1047
AGATTCAGCCACAAAAGCTGTATAGGCAAAAGCGGAACCTCCCATCCGAACAAAATGCTTACAAACACAAGAAGAATTTCACCTATATTGCAGCTTAATAAGAAGAATACAAACTTCTTAATATTGGAAAATATTATTCTTCCTTCTTCTACCGCATTTACTATTGTTGCAAAATTATCATCCGTAAGTATAACCTCCGCTGTATTTTTTGCAACATCCGTGCCGGTGATTCCCATTGCAACACCTATGTCTGCCTTTTTAAGTGCAAGCGCATCATTTACTCCATCACCTGTCATGGACGTAATATGCCCATTTTCTTTTAGTGCGGTAACTATTCTAACTTTATGCTCCGGAGATACTCTGGCATAAACCTTTGTTTTCTTTACAACTTCTCTTAATCTTTCATCCGAATATTTGTCTAACTCCTCACCCATTATAGCCTGACCTTCATGAGCCACCATTCCTAATTCCTTTGCGACAGCATAAGCTGTTTCCTTATAATCTCCTGTAATCATTACAGCTTCGATTCCTGCTTCTCTGCAGAGATTTATGGACTCTTTTACCTCAGGTCTTGGAGGATCAATCATTCCTACTAAGCCTACAAATATCATGTTATTTTCAGCCTGCTCAAAGGTAGGATGCTCCGGCAGTCTGTCCCATACCTTATAGGCGGTCGACAAAACTCTTAAGGCAGACCGTGCAAACTTAGTGTTTACAGATAGTACCTTGTCTTTTAATTCATTGTTAAAATCAACAATTTTACCGTTTTGGGCAATTTTACTGCATTTATTTATAACAATATCCGGTGCTCCCTTTGTAAATGAAACAACTTTTCCCTCAATATAATTCGAGTGGAAGGTTGTCATCATCTTTCTTTCTGAATCAAAGGGAAGTTCTGCAATCCTGGGATAAATCATATTGAGCTGCTCGGAAGTTTGTCCTAATTTTCCGGCTAACGCAACGATTGCTCCCTCGGTAGGATCCCCTATAATCTTATAAGCACCTGATGAATTATCAAGTTTTGCATCATTTGATAATGTCCCTATGGAAATTAAATTTCTTAAATTAGGAAGTGAATTTATGCCTATTATTCTCCCGTTAAGTCTTACATCTCCTTTTGGAGAGTATCCGATACCTTCAACATCCA
>DCDU01000191.1:1791-3445 GCA_002316585.1 Firmicutes bacterium UBA1047
CTTTTTTACAATGGCATTTTTACCTGCCATTCTGTTCATTCCGATAGACAATACAATTGTAACAATTGCAGGCAGACCTTCCGGTATTGCCGCAACAGCAAGACTAATGGAAGTTAAAAGCATATTGAGGGGTTGTCTGTTCTGAAGCATGCCTACTATAAATACTACTATGCAAATAGCAATCGTCAGTGTACCTAAAACCTTCCCCAATTGATTTAATTTTACCTGCAGCGGAGTATCTTCCTCCCCGTAAGACTGTATCTTAACAGCTATATTTCCGATTTCGGTATTATGGCCTGTAGCTGTAACAACGCCCTTGCCTCTGCCGTATGTTACAATTGTGCTTGAGAACCCCATGTTATGCCTGTCCCCGATTCCGACGGCACCTACTATTTTTGCTTTTGCATCCTTTTCTACCGGAACTGATTCCCCGGTAAGAGATGCTTCTTCAATCTTTAAATTTGAGCTTTCAAACAGCCTTAAATCAGCGGGAATTATATCTCCTGCCTCCAATACAACCACATCTCCCGGAACAATTTCAGCCGCAGGCATTATAATTAAATTGCCTTCCCTTATAACCTTAGCATTGGGAGCGCTTAGCTTCTGCAGAGCTTCCACAGATTTTTCAGCCTTTCCCTCCTGATAAATACCAAGGACGGCATTTATAACTACTATTGCTAAAATGATTATTGCATCTTCCCTTTCACCGACAAATGCTGATACACCTGCTGCAAGAAGCAAAATAATGATTAAGAAATCCGCAAACTGAGTTATAAATTTAGACAATAAACTCTTTTTAGCCTGAACTTCCAATTCATTTTTTCCGTACTCTTCAATTCTTCTTTCTGCTTCCTTTTCACTTAAACCTGTACTTAAATCTGTGTTTAGTTCCTTTAATATTTCATTTTTGCCTTTGTTATACCATTCCAAATTATTTTCCCTCCCGTAATAATTTGATGTTGCTTTACAACACTAATAGTATAATATATTGGCAACTTTATTATTTATTCCTAATTTGGGGACATTCCTTAATGTTTACTCCAAAGACTTTCCCGACCTTAAGTTGTGTCACCTTTCCGCTAATATTTGTCCCATTCTTACTCCCATGAGAGAAGCCATCATTAGACCTCTTGTCCATCCGCTTGCATCACCCAAGCAATATAGATTTTCAATGCTGGTTTCAAAATTCTCACTTATTTCTACCTTATTGCTGTAAAATTTTACTTCAGGTCCGTACAAAAGCGTTTCCGTTCCTGCAAACCCGGGAACTACAATATTTAGCGCCTCGATGAAGTTCAAAATATTAGTCATTGCTCTATATGGCATGGCTGAAGTGATATCTCCTGCAATTGCATCCGGCAAGGTCGGTTTAACATTTGACCTTGATAATTCATTCTGCCATGTTCTTTTACCGTCTATTATGTCACCATATCTTTGAACTAAAATTTTTCCGTCTCCAAGCATGTTTAAAAGCTCTGCAACCTTAGCGCCATACTTTATAGGTTCATTAAAAGGATTGCTGAAATTATGAGAACTTAATATAGCCAAGTTTGTATTGTTTGATTTTCTGTCTTTGTATGAATGCCCGTTAACAACAGCAAGATTATTGTCGTAATTTTCCTGACTTACAAAGCCACCCGGATTCTGACAGAAA
>DCDU01000191.1:3603-8881 GCA_002316585.1 Firmicutes bacterium UBA1047
GGATAACCTATTAATTTTGATTCATACAAAATGTTGTTTACCCTTTCCATTACTTCATTTCTTACTTCAACCCTGACTCCTATATCAACAGTTCCTGCCCTGTGAGCAATGCAATGCTTGACACAAAGTGATTTAAGCCAGTCTGCTCCCTTTCTGCCGGCAGAAATAACAACAGTATCAGCATAGATATCTTCACTGTCTTTCTTCTTTACCGAATCGGTAATCACAATGCCTTTAATTAAACCGCCATCAACTATAATGTCCGTAGTCTGTGTGTTAAACCTGATTTCAACACCGTTGTCAACCAAATAGTCTTCAATTCTTTTATAAATTTCTTGAGCCTTTTCTGTTCCCAAATGTCTTATTGGACAATCCACAAGTTTTAAACCTGCTTCAATAGCTTTTCTTCTGACTTCCTTAATTTCTTCCTTTGCTTCTATACCTTCAACCTTACTGTCAGCTCCAAATTCAAGATAAATTGCATCAGTGTATTCTATAAGCTGCTGAGTAAAATCATACCCAATCAATTCAGGCAAATCTCCCCCAACCTCAGGGCTCAATGACAGCTTGCCGTCTGAGAATGCACCCGCTCCCGAAAATCCTGTCGTGATATTGCAGTAAGGCTGACAGTTAATACATTTTTTAGTTTTATCCTTAGGGCAATTTCTCTTTTCAATTGCCTTTCCCTGTTCAATTAATAATATTTTTTTATCGGGGTTTCTTCTTTTTAACTCCAGGGCTGTAAATATCCCCGAAGGACCTGCCCCAACTATTATCAAATCGTATTTCATAAATTTCTCCTTTCGCTTCGGAGGCATTTCTCCTATCCCCCAAAGACTAATTCCAAATTTAGGATATTCCTTTTACCCAAAGACTAACCCTATAGCAAATGTGTGTCGCCATCCTATATTTGGTATATCCGTATCCGTTTAATATTCTATTAAGACTACATCCTTCTCACTAAGTCCTGACAATACTTCCACATTATTATCATCCTCAAGACCGGTAGTAATTTCAGTTTCTGACTGTTCCTTCCCGTTTACGACTGTCACATATTTTTTATTCTCTTTTTCGTAAACCGCATCTTTATCAACCAGTAATACATCCTTTTTTTCCTGCAATACTATTTCAGCATCAACCTCCGAGCCTAATTTATAGGTATTATCATCCAAATCAGCCTCTATTCTAACACGTTTCTGCTCAACGCCCAAGTCGGAAATTTTCGTCTGTGCCTTAGGATAAATTCTGCTTATAGAAAGCTTCTTTTTTACTTCATCATTCTCCATTACATTAAAAGGCATTCCCTTTATGATTTCCATCGCATCTTCAGCAAGCACTTCCACATACATGCCAAGGTTTGAGTCATCCTGAACTTCAACCACCGGAACTCCCGTCTGCGTCATACTGCCCTGATGAACATTTAGTTCTGTTATAGTGCCGTCAAATTCAGCTTTTATAGAAGATTGCTCTATGTTTTTCTCCAAAATTTTAATTTGTATCATTACTTCATCAATTTGAGCTTCATATTGTTTTTTTACATTGGACGAAACTCCCTGAATCAACAAACTGTAATTGTTATTTGCTTCCTGAAGCTGATTTTCCAATACAGCAACATTATTTTTTGCTTCGTCGTATTCTACCTGACTTACAGCATTGTTTTCATATAAAGTTTCAATTTTTTCAAGATTGCTTCTTGCAAAGCTTAAATTAGTTTCAATAGTGCTTATATTAAGCTTTACATTTGAAATTTCCTGAAAATCCGCTCCCTTAATAGATTCATTGTAGGATGCCGTAATTGCTTCAATTTGCTTATTTGCTCTTTCTATCTCCAAATCATAATTATTTTCATAAACTAATATTGTATCGCCCTTTTTCACCTTATCTCCCACGGACACATTAAGAGTTTCAACTCTTCGGCTCATATCCGAATAAAAGGTGTTAACCCTTTTAGAAAATACAGTGCCGGTTTCTTCTAACGTCTTTCGAACTGTGCCCAATTCCGCCTTTGATGTCCTGCCTTCATACGACTTATCTCCTGAGAGGAAAGAAAATACTATTACAAATGCGATTACCAAAAGCACTGACAATATTATATACTTCTTTTTATACTTTATTTTCATTTTACCCTCCAAATAATTATTATGATATCCTATTCTTAAGTGCCTGCATGAAGTCAAGTTTGTGAATTTTCGCATAGGTCATAAGCTGCGCTGAAATTATAAATATAACAGTTAAAATAATTGCCGTGATTATTTCCTTTGATGTTACATTTCCTTGCAGAGTATAAATATCTGTGCTGAACATGATACCCAAATAATCTATGAGCCACTTTCCAAGGGGTATGCCTGCTATTATACCCAAGACAGACATAACCGTATTTTCCTTCATAATAATTTTAAATATCTCTTTTTTTGTTAACCCCATTACCCTCATTGATGAAAATTCCAATGTTCTTTCGTTAATACTCATGAGAGTCATACTGTATAAGATTACAAAACCAAGCATTCCGGAAAAAATAATCATTACACCCATGAATACGGCTATCAGCCCTGTAAATTCTTCAAATACACTCTGCATATCTTTTTGGGATTGAATTGAAGAAATATTTTTAATATTATCTAACTTAACCTTGATATCATCATCTGAATTTATATACACACCATTTATAATTCCTTTATCAAGAAATTCCTTGCTTAAATAATCTACATTCATATAACCGTTGATTCCTAAGCTTTGTTTTAATATTCCCGTTACGGTTATGTACTTTTCATCACCGTCGGGCAAGAAGCTTTTTAAAAGTATTCGGTCTCCTATGTCCGCATTAAGTGCTCTGGCTAAATTTGAAGAAATCAATATTCCTTCCTTTTTAACTATCAGCTTGTTACCCTCAGAATCATAAAAATCATAAAATACCGTTTTATCTTCAAGACCTATTATATTTACCGTTTTGGAATATTTTCCGTTCTCTATTTCAAAAGGAAATTCAATTCTTCCTTCCATATTATTATAGCTTATGTTTTCCTTGATTTCATTCAAAACTCTCTTATCCTGAAATCCGTCAAAGGATATATTATATTCTATTTTCATGAATTCCGAATAATGTTTTACGAACATGACATCCATTATATCATTCATCCACATGGTCATAATCATCATACCCGTAGTTATTGATACAGCTGCAGCAATAACAATGAACTTCTTTTTCTCTCTGAATATATTTCTGTAAACCATTCTCCAGGAAAATGAAAGTCTGTTCCAGAAAAGCTTAAATCTTTCGAGAAATATCCTTTTTCCACGCTTCGGCGATTCAGGCATCATGGACTCTGCAGGATTAATCTTGAGTATGCTTTTAATTCCCCAAAATCCTGAACCGATACAAAAAACTAAAGATAAAAGCACCGCTATAATAATTCTGTTATAATAAATCTTTACGGTAAGCATGGGTATGTTGAAAAACTCCAAGTACATGCTTGTCATTGCCCCTGAGGCTGCAGTTCCTATAATTGACCCCAAAATTCCCCCTATTATACCTACAGAAGCAGCATACTTCAGGTAATGAGTAATTATTTCACCATCCATGAACCCTACAGCCTTTAAAACACCGATTGTAGTTCTGTCCTTCTTAACAATTCGGGAAAGCATTGTTGCAAGCATAATCCCTGCAAATAGCAGGAATACAGCGGGTATTGACCTGGATACTTTATCAAGACCGTTAATTTCCTCATTCAACATGCTGTTGCTTAACTGTTCATCCCTGTTTAGCACCCTGATAACACCATATTTGTTAAGGTTATCCTCTAAATAATCTTTCGTCTTATCTATTTGCTCATAATTTTTTACTGTCAATACAGCTTCGTTAAAATATCCGTTTCCTGATATTTTTCTCAGATAGCTTTCCTCAATAAAAACTATACCAAAGCTGTTAGGGTCAGGCAGAAGCACCTGTTCACTTTCCATCATATAAACATATTCGGGGCTTGAGGCAATTGCAGATACCTTGAATTTATGCTCTTTGCCCTTTATGTTAAGCTTTATTTCATCGCCCACATTAATTTTTCTTGCAACAGCAAACTGGTCAATAATAATTGCTTCTTTTTCAGAAAGAACTCTTCTTCCCTTTTTTATATACAATTTGTTTATTTTGTTTTCATTTTTATCAACTGATACCGCCCTTACAGTTATCCTTTCATTATCATTATCGGTAATTAACCTTGTATCGAAAGACAGCCGCAAGTCAACTTCCTTGATATTTTCTTCCCCGGTCAATTGCCTTTCCAGCCTTTCGGGAAGGGCAGCAGCCGTAACAAAAATATCTGCGAAGTTAGTAGATTCATAATAATCATTCAGAGTATCCCTTAAATTCATGGCAGAATTTTTTACGGCGGTAAAAATAAAAATTCCCGTTATTATTATTGACAAAACAGCTATATATTGACCCTTTGTATTTTTAATCATTCTGAAAAGTCTTTTATCAAGCTTTTTCATTACCATACAATCCTTTCAGGTCCAATTGGATTTTTATTTTCAATAATTTCAGTTATGCCGCCGCTTCTCATTTTAATTACCTTGTCAGCCATTTGTGCAATTGGTGAATTGTGAGTAATTACGATTACAGTATTCTTATACTTTATATTTACATCTTTCAAAACCTTTAAAATAGATATTCCTGTTTCGAAATCAAGTGCACCCGTCGGCTCGTCACAAAGCAATATATCGGGGTTCTTTGCAACAGCTCTGGCTATGGCAACCCTCTGCTGCTCCCCGCCGCTCATTTGTGATGGAAAATGATCCGCCCTGTCTCCAAGTCCCACCGCCTCCATCACTTCATCAATATCAGCGGAGCTTCCCGTTATTTCTGCAACTAATTCCACATTTTCCTTGGCAGTAAGCGTAGCCATTAAATTATAGAACTGAAATACAAAACCGATCTTGTATCTTCTGTACATTGTAAGCTCTTTATCAGTAAAATTCGTAACCATTTCATCATTAAAAAGAACACTTCCGCCGGAAGGAGTATCCATTCCCCCGATAATGTTAAGAAGTGTACTTTTCCCTGAACCGCTGGGACCTAAAATAACAACAAATTCTCCCTTTTCAACTTCAAAGGAAGCGTCTTTAAGAGCATTTACGGTTACCTCTCCCATTTGATAATCTTTCTTTAGGTTCTTTACTTTTAATACAACATCCCTCATACTTGCCCCCATCACTTCCATTTGTAATTCCTTACAATACAATAATAATATTTATTGACCGTTTAGTCAATATATACGTTAACGCC
>DCDU01000038.1 GCA_002316585.1 Firmicutes bacterium UBA1047
CTATTGCCAAAGGTCTTCCTGCATCGCCCGGAGCCGCATCAGGCAAAATATACTTTACTGCCGAAGAAGCAGTTGATGCAGCACTAAGAGGCGAAGCATCAATTCTTGTGAGAAAAGAAACATCCCCTGAGGATATTGAAGGAATGAACAAAGCTAAGGGTATTCTTACTTCAAGAGGAGGAATGACTTCCCATGCTGCCGTTGTGGCAAGAGGAATGGGTAAATGCTGTGTTGCCGGCTGTGAATCGATAAATGTTGATGAAAGAAATAAAACAATGACCGTTAAAAATGAAGTTTTCAAAGAAGGAGATTATATTTCTCTTGACGGCTCAACAGGAAGTGTATACAAGGGAATAATTAAAACGGTAGAAGCTAATATATCAGGTAATTTTGAAAAATTAATGGATTGGGCAGATGAATTCAGAATACTTGGAATTCATACAAATGCCGACACCCCTGTTGACGCTGCAACATCTGTTAAATTTGGAGCAGAGGGTATAGGGCTTTGCAGAACTGAGCATATGTTCTTCGAAGAAAGCCGTATATTCTCCGTAAGAAAAATGATTATTTCCGATACATTGGAGCAAAGAGAAAAAGCATTAGCGGAAATTTTACCTATGCAGAAAAATGACTTCAAGGGAATATTCAAAGTAATGGGTGTACGCCCTGTTACCATAAGACTTCTTGACCCGCCTCTCCATGAGTTTATACCGACTGATGAAGATGATATAAAAGAATTATCGGAAGCTATGGGTGTTTCTATATTAAAATTAAAAGGAAAAATTAACAGCTTGGCTGAATTTAACCCAATGTTAGGTCATAGAGGATGCCGTCTTGCAATATCCTTCCCTGAAATAGCAAGAATGCAGACAAGAGCAATAATCGAAGCTGCAATCGAAGTATCAAAGGAAGAAAATATTAATATAGTTCCTGAAATAATGATTCCATTAATCGGAAAACAGGAAGAAATTAAGATATTAAGAAAATTAATAACAGAAACAGCAGAACAAACAAAAGAAGAAATGAATTCAAATCTTGAGTACTTGGTTGGAACGATGGTTGAAATTCCAAGGGCATGCATCATAGCTGATGAAATTGCGGAATATGCTGACTTCTTCTCCTTCGGAACAAATGACCTTACACAGCTGACATTTGGTTATTCAAGAGACGATGCCGGTAAATTCTTAGAAGACTACAAGGATGCAGGCATCTTAGAGCAAGATCCGTTCCAAACAATTGACCGGGAAGGTGTCGGAAGCTTGGTAGAAATGGCTGTTAAGTTGGGAAGAAAGACAAAAGAACACCTTCACTTAGGAGTTTGCGGCGAACATGGAGGAGACCCCGCATCAGTTGAATTCTTCCACGGTGTGGGACTCGACTATGTATCATGCTCTCCATTCAGAGTACCTGTAGCAAGACTTGCAGCGGCACAGGCCGCCATAAAGGGATAGTTTTTTCAGGCATGCGCAGAGCAGTCAAATATACCGGGAACTCGGTCGTTTGGAATCTAAAGGACTAGTTACCTCACGAAGTGTCATCCAGAACAACCGCCCGAACAAGCGCGTTTATACCGTAACGGAAACCGGAAGAAAAGCTTTTACAGACTGGCTGAGCAAAGCTGAACCAACACTGGAAAATCCGCATAATTCTTTGCTTATGCGCGTATTCTTCGGCGCGGACGATACCGAAGCGGTGCTTGTTATGCTCAAGCAATGCTTGGAACAATGCGAAAGAGCACTTGAAGATAATTGTTCCGACATACGCAAGAATATAGAAGAATATGCACGCGTTATGCCGGACGGTGTGGAAAAGAGTAAATATTGGCTGATGACGCTGGATTTCAGTGCAGTCAATGCTCGGGCGACAGCTGAATGGGCAAAACGTTGTATCGTTCAAATTGAAAAGGAGCAATGATTATGAAGATACTTATTCTCTGTGATAGAGAAAGCACTACAGAAAGCGGCTTCAACCTGAGCCTGCAGGCGGAAGAAATTCTTAAGCAGGTTGGCTGCGAAGTACAGACAATCGTTTTGAACAGTGATAAAATAAAGCCCTGCATCGGATGCTTCGGCTGCTGGGTCAAGACCCCCGGGCTTTGTGTCATCACAAATGACTGCACGAACGACATATCACACATATTTATGCGTTCGGATGCAGTGGTACTGCTTACCCGTATTACTTATGGCGGTTTTGCTCCTGATTTAAAGACTTTCCTCGACCGCAGTATCCCGAATATATTGCCGTATTTTGAAATTTATCGCGGCAAAATGCACCATCAGATGCGCTACGACAAATTTCCGTGGTGGATAGCCGTTGGTTACGGAGAGAGTTCCGAAAGCGAGCTTGAAATTTTTCGCGAGCTGTCCGAGCACAATGCTCTCAACTTCCGTCCGCAGAAACATTTTTGCCTGACAGCTAAAAGTGCTGGTGAATGCCAAGATGTTTTGCAGGAACTTAAGCGAATCTTCACGGAGGAGGTGAGCGCATGAAACGTATAATAGCCGTAAACGGCAGCCCCAAATCGGCAGAAAGCACATCCGGCGCGTTAATAAAAACACTGGAAGAATATATAGGTACCACTATAGACTCATTCCGTGCTGTTGAACTTGTACGGCGGGAAGACGCTCATAAGATCATAGCCGATATCTTAAAAGCCGACATTCTGCTTATTGTATTTCCGCTCTATATTGATTCGCTACCAGCTCCGCTTCTGAAGCTGCTAACGCAGATTGAACAGACTGCAAAAGCCTGTGGCTCATCACTTCCCACGGTTTACTCCATATGTAACTGCGGCTTTTACGAGGCGGAACACAATAGCCTCGCTTTAAAAATTACACGTAACTTTGCAAAGAGAATAGGGGCAAACTATAGATACGGTCTCGGTATTGGCTGCGGAGGAGCGCTTGCACAAATGAAAAAAGGACCTGTGGACAATGTCTACGCTGCGCTGCGTGATATGGGAAACACAATAAAGGCTGAAAACTCAAAAGAAAGTGAAGATGTGTTCGTAACACCAAAGATGCCGCGATTCCTATACAGGATAGGCGGAAATATCGGCTGGCGTCAAATAGCCAAGAAAAACGGTATGCTGAAGCAGATGAAAGCGACGCCGCATAGCTTATAAATAAAATCGATGTTATATACTGTTTTACCAATAAAGTGAAAAAATGTCGATTAGCCTTGGATTCTTATATTACGAGGCTAAATAAGCCGTGTTCCTCAGTATATCACTTCTTATTTAATTAAAAATATTTAATTCAATTGTATAAACCGGTGTAAAAAACAGCGCTGATTGACGCTGTTTTTTATCTGCCTTCTCCCAATTTATCTTTGAAATTAATAAGATTTAAGTAAATATCTTCGGATATTTCAAATATATAATCCTGGTCTGTCGGTCCTTCATATGAACGACTTCTAACAATATATAAATCATCATATTGTTTTATCTGTAATAACATATCAAAACCATAAAGATATTTATGCAAAGTTAATGGTATATCTTCATCGCTGTAGACAGACTTAGAACCCTCATATACTTTCCATTGCTCAATTTTAAGCATCGAATGCAATTCCTTTAAAGCTTCTTCGCTTAAAGGATATATGTATTCTTCCTTTATTTCATAAAGCTGCTCAGGCTCTCCAATTATCAAGCTGTTGAATTCTTTTATTTGCTTAGCTAAATGCTCATTGCCATTTTTAATTCCTTCGTCTCTCACTTTTACAACAAATATTTTCAGTTGTTCGACTATCTCTTTTGGAACTATATAGTAACTCTTTTCATCCTTATCAGGGTCTGATAAAATAACTCCATTTCCATCAATAAAAACCATTTCTGCTTCGTTATCATTACGGATTATAAAATTTAGCGAAGCACCTCTTCCCTCGGGCTCATGTTCCACCCAATTTTCAATGTGTAAAAGCTCATGCAATTCTTTCTGCTGCTCCACCGTCAATTCTGTCACAATATTATTCATTACTGCCTTATTCATCGTTTTTGACAAATTGATGATATCAGAATTTATATTTTCTTCTTCCGGTACATTCTCTTCTTCTGATGCATTTTCTTGTTCATTTTCACTGTCTGTATTAATACCATCATTTGGATTTACTATGTTATCTTGTTCGTCCCGGCAGGACGTTAATATTAGCATACTTACAATTATAAAAATAGCTGTTAATTTTTTCATATTACCTTCTCACATCATCCGAGGTGTAATTTCGTACGTCTTTGTTTTTATATGTATTGAATGTAAATTTTAATCCATTGTTCTCATGCAGCTCTGATGCATATGTGAGAAGCCAACCCTTATCATCATCAAAATTATGCAGGTAAGTATCGGCATTTACAATTGCATCCACCTTTGTTATGTACGCCTCGCTGCAATAAGGATATAAATCATTGTATACCTTGCCGCCCCCTATAACAAATATATCATCTTCGTTATATTTTTTAAGCTCTTCAAATAATTCATTAAAAGAATTCACAACTATGCAGTCTTCTTCCTTAAAATCTTTATCAGTTGTAAGTATTATATTTACTCTGTTTTTTAATGGCCTGCCATTAGGGAATGACAACAGAGTTTTTCTACCCATTACGACAACCTTGTTAATGGTTGTTTCTTTAAAAAATGACATGTCATCAGGCAGGTTAAACAATAAGTCACCTTGGTAACCAATTGCCCAATTTTTTGCAACTGCAACTATTAATTTCATAATTNNCCCCCCTGCCATTAGGAAAGGACAACAGTGTTTTTCTGCCCATTACTACAACCTTGTTAATTGTTGTTTCTTTAAAAAAAGCCATATCATCAGGCAGCTTAAACAATAATCCACCCTGATAACCGATTGCCCAGTTCTTTGCAACTGCAACTATTAA
>DCDU01000072.1 GCA_002316585.1 Firmicutes bacterium UBA1047
ATTAATTGCCAAGGTTCAAAAAAGTGATTCAAAAAAACGAGTTGCTGTTGCGGCGGCTCATGATGAACATACTTTAGAAGCTGTTTTCAAAGCAGCAAAGGACAAATTGGTTGACCCTGTATTAATAGGAAGCAAAGCTGAAATTGCTGAAATATTAAAAAAGCTTAATGTTAAATATGATTTAGACAGTGTTATTTGTACGGAAAGCGACAAGGAAGCAGCTGAAAAAACAGTTGAATTAATAAATGCAAATAAGGCAGACTTCATAATGAAAGGAAAGCTTCAGACAGCAGATTTATTAAAGGCTGTGGTTGACAAAGAAAAAGGACTCCGAACCGGTAAGGTAATGTCTCATGTTGCTATTTTGGAAGTGCCGGCTTATCATAAGCTTATTGCCATAACGGATGGCGGAATGATGATGTATCCAAATGCAGAAGAAAAGAAGCAAATACTTGAAAATGCGGTTGATGTTTTTCTTGCGATGGGGTATGAATCACCTAAGGTTGCAGTCCTTGCGGCGGTAGAAACCGTAAATCCTAAGATGCCTGAAGCAGTTGATGCAGATATTCTAAAAAAAATGAATCAATCAGGAGAAATTAAGAATTGCATCATCGAAGGACCAATTTCGGTTGATTTAACATTCAGCAAAGAATCAGCAAAAATTAAAGGCTACAATAGTCCCGTTACCGGAGAAGCAGATATACTATTGGTGCCGAATATAACTACGGGAAATATAATGAGCAAGGCATTGATAGAAATGGCGGATGCAACTATGGCAGGAATGATAGTCGGAGCAAAAGTTCCCATAGTATTGACTTCAAGAGGAGCAACATCACAGGAAAAATATTTATCTTTGGTTTTGTCTGCTTCGGCTGTTAAATAAATAATTTACATAAACATCATTCTCCCTAATATAAATTATACTGAAGGTATTATATTAGGGGGAGTTTTTTTGAAGGGTGACAATGATAATATAAAAAAAATTGTAAAGCTTTTAAAAGAAAAATACAATTTCAGAGGATTGCTGCATTTTACCGACTTTTCAAATTTAAATTCTATAATACACATAGGATATTTATTAAGCAGAGCATTGTGTTACGCATATGATATAGAATTCTTTGATGTGAAAACCGAAGACAGCTATGCAAACGATTATGTGAAGTTTTATTTTGCGGAAAAAAACCATGAGGCATTGCATCAATTAAAAACTCCTGTGTACTTAGTATTCAGCGAAGATTTAATCAGTTTGGATTTATCTGTGTTTTTTAACGGAGCAAATGAAGCGGCTGAAATAAAACAAGAATTTGATTTTGATTTAAAAAAACAGACGGAGCTGCTGATAGCTGAGCCTGTATCATTAAAATACCTTAAGAACATTATATTCAGATGTGCGGCAGATTATAAAAGAGCATGCAATTTATACGGCAGAAATAAATTTTATTCTGTTGAGCCAAATATGTTTTTCCATGAAGATAATTATATTAAGGATTATAGTATTTATTATGATTCAGGAAAACACAATGATTTGTTCGTACTTCATTTCAGCACTATTTTTCCTGTAAAAAATGATGTTAATCATGAATACAGGCTATATGATTTAAATGATAATTTACTAAAAACCGCTAAAATTAATTTTCTTGAATCCTACAGCACTGATTTTAATCTTGAAGTTAAAAAACCTGAGCAGCCGGTTAAATTTAAATTGTGGTTTTATGGAATACTAAGCATAGAAGAAATAATCGGGGAATAAGGTATGGGGACACAGTTGAAAGTTAGATATCCTATGCGGGTAATTCTTTCAACGAATGCCCCCGTTTGAGGGAGACACACCTCTTTTTGTCAGAAAGAGCCTCTGCGGTACAGGAGGAATGCACCTTTAGCTGAATCTATTTGCGGTCGGTTTTGAAATGTTTTTTAAAGCTATTTCAGCATTATCCTGCAGCTTAGGTTCAACAGAAATATCACCCAATGAAACCATTCCAACCAAGTTGTTGTTTTCAACTATAGGAAGTCTTCTGATTTGTTTTTCACTCATTATTCTTACTGCATCATGCACATCCATATCGGGAGTTCCCACTACAGGATTTGCAGTCATAACATCTTTTACCTGCCGGGCGCCATCATCACCGCTTGCAACTGTTCTTAAGGCAATGTCCCTGTCGGTTACTATACCAACGATACTGTTATTTGTGCATATCGGTATTGAGCCTACATTGTAATCCTTCATCAGTTGTGCGGCTCTTTCCACAGAATCATCGGTATTTAAGCTTGCAACTTGTCTTGACATTATGTCTCTTATCTTCAAAATATCACCTCCAAATATATGGTTACCTTAATTTCTTGTTGTATTCAAATTTGCATATTTAAAAAATTGCCTGTTTTATATATTTATAATATTTTCAATGTTTAAAAACATATTCCCAAGGGTATCAATATTTATATCCTGTATAGGAGGTTTAATAAGAACACCGATTATACTTCTAAAAAAGAGTATACATTATGGCAGTATTTGTATTATAATATAGTTGCAAATCATTTTGACATAAATATAATTATGTACATTAAGGAGAATAAAATGGCAGAGAAAAATATTAAGAAAGAAATAAAAAAGAAAAAGAAAAAAGATGAAAAGCCGGTATATGTACCGACAGAACCTTATGTAAGACCAATAATGAGCCAGCCTGAATTAGTTACTAAAAAGAAGAAAAAAAGTGAATAGTGCATAAAAAAATGTGCCTTGGATTTTTTGAGACACATTTTTTTAATCAACTTAGTGTAAAATAGTTGTTGGACAAAAAAAGATAAAAATATAGAGAATTAACCTCCATATGATATAATAGTATAGGCGTTTGCGAAACGCCATAACCCGTGAAATTACGGGATTTTTTTGTGTAAAAAAACTGTAACCCCTCACTGATTTATGGTAAAATT
>DCDU01000002.1:0-2741 GCA_002316585.1 Firmicutes bacterium UBA1047
AATACATGCTTGAAACAGAAGCCTATGAGCTCATAACCGATGAAACCGGCGGAGTTGTTGGCGCCAAGGCAAAAAATCGTATGGACGGCATCGAATACACAATTAAAGCTGATGCAGTTGTTATAGCAACAGGCGGTTTTCTCGGCAGCAGCGAAATGACAAGCAAATACCTTTCAAATGAATACTATCCGCTTAAGGGCACTTGGAAAATCTACGGCACTTATGGCAATGACGGCAAGATGATACAGTCTGCCATGGACATTGGGGCGGCGACTTATAACATAGGAATGCCTCCGGAAGTTCACATGTCCGGTTCAGCCATGTTCATACCTCACAGCTATGGATTTCCTATTAATAAAGTTGAAGGTCAGAAAAGCTTTAACACAGGGAAACAAAGCGTTTGGTCGGTTGCCGACCTTCCGATGTTCTTAGGAATTACTCCCGACAGCTTGGCTGTCAATGTTTCCGGAGAACGCTTTACGGCAGAAACAGGTGTAGCCATGTTAGATCCTTGGCTCGCCGGTCCTAATTTCTACAGCATATGGAGCAGCGACCAGATTAACGACGTGCGTGACAATGGATTCAAGCATTTCCTAGGCGGCGTATCATCAGGTTTTCTTGGTTACACAGGGGACATACCCGTTAACACGCCTTTACCTGAAACGTATGATGTATTGGACGCAGGCATGGAGATGGGCTTCATCTTCAAAGGGGACACCATTGAGGAGCTGGCTAAAGCCATAGACATAGATTCGTCCGCCCTGAAAAATACGGTAGAAACCTACAATAACTACTGTGCAAAAGGTAAAGATGAACAGTTTAACAAGGATGCGCAGTATCTCGAAACCATCGGTCAAGGTCCTTACTATGCCATAAAGATGGCAAGCTACTCGTATAACACTTGTGCCGGATTGGATGTGAATACCAGTTTACAGGTGCTCGACACTGCCGGCAAACCAATTGAAGGTCTTTTCTGCGTCGGCAGCGACTGTGCAGGTGTTCTTTTCACTGAAAAAAGACCATATGTAACATACGGCGGAGCAAACAACGGTTGGGTTCTTACAAGCGCATATGTTTGTGGTGAAGCTGTCGCAAATTATGTAAATAACAAGTAAAGTTTATTCCGATTTTTATTTGCGGCGTATGAGTTAAACTCATACGCCGCATTTTTGTAAAGAACATTCTTTTTTGTCACGCTTGTTGTTTCAATATATGTATGATAAAATAAATTCAATAAAAACCGAAAGGATGTTCCGGATGAAAAAAAAACTAACCAGCCGCGACTTGCAAGCACTTGAAACCCACAAAAAAGTAACTGACACTGCAATGAAGTTGGTAAAAGAGCATGGATATGATCGGGTAACCATTAGTCAGATTTGCGAAGCCTGCGGTGTAGCCAAGGGCACATTTTACAGCTATTTTACCTCAAAAAAGGATATTCTTATAGATTTAACTTCACGTTTTAACAATGAATTAAGTCAGTTGTTTATTTACGACGAAAACCTTAACGCTGTGATACTTTACCAAAATGCAGTTACTTCCTACCTTAACTATGTGAGCAAGGATGGTCATACATTTACCAAATCTTATATTAAGGCAATGATTGACGAAGAGTTGGCAACAGAAAGTGTCTCTTTAGAACTGCAACAAGACTTTATAGATAAAGTGCTCCGCAAAGGATTACGCGATGGTGACTTTCAGCTGAACATGAGCTGTGATGATTTCTTTGCACTTTTCAGAGCAGCACTTATGGGGGTTTTAGCACTCTGGAGCATGAGGGATGAAAGCGGTGAACTCATCGCGATGGGACAACGAGTATTGTTCCCACTCATTAATCTGATGAAAAAACAATACCCTTCGTAAAATAAAACCTTTACCCATATAAATTTCGAGATTATTACTGATAGTTTAAAGTCTTTAACAAGTTAGCGGTACCCGGGAAACCTCCGAACCGATTGTTTACCGGTATAGGGGTTTCACAGTTTCCGCAGCCCAAAGCATCTATATTTTCAGCACGTAAATATTTTCATACTTAATATCACATTTCTCCAACAGATTAAGCAAATCCTCTTTCATATCCGGAGAGGCGCTCCATGCAAGACCGCATCCGGAGGTAATTTCCCTTGGAACGGGAATCAATCTTCCGCTGACGCCTTCTTCTTTACAGAATTTCTCCATTGCCATTGCGGCAGAGGTATTCTTAAAGGTAATAACAACTCTCATTTCTTTTTCTCTCATAATTACCTCCTACTGCTCCGTCGAAAGCTCTCTTATTGCTTTGATTCCAATATCCACCTCATCAGAAGTATTAAAATGAGAGAAACTGAATCTGACTGCTCCCTGCTCAACGGTTCCCAATGACTGATGCATTAAAGGAGCACAGTGACCTCCTGATCTTGTACAGATATCGTAATCCTCAGCAAGCCGGTCACTTACCTTAGCGGAATCGTATTCACCTATATTCATGCTTACTATTGCAGCCCTGTCACTTGTTGAAAAATCACCGTATATTTTTATATCCGGTATATCTCTGACACCTTCGTAAAACCGCCTCATAAGCTCTTGTTCTCTTTTTCTGATATAGTCAATTCCATGCTCTAATATATAGCTGACGCCGGCATGTAATCCGGCAATTCCATGTACATTTAAGGTGCCTGCTTCCAAGCATTCCGGCATGGAAGAGGGCTGTGTTTTCAAATAGGTTAATATACCGCTTCCGCCTGATTTCAGCGGTGATATAT
>DCDU01000002.1:2898-3278 GCA_002316585.1 Firmicutes bacterium UBA1047
GTATATTCCACCTGTTCCTTGCGGTCCCAAAAGCCCTTTATGTCCGGTGAAACAAAGTACATCAATATTCTGTCTGTCTACATCAATGGGAAAAACTCCTGCTGTCTGAGAAACATCTGCTGCAAATAACAGGTTATGTTTCTTGCATAATGCACCTATTTTTTCAATATCCAAAAGGTTGCCCGTAAGATTTGAACCGTGGGTGCAAACGACCATCTTCGTATTATGCCTTATTGCGTCCTCTATATCTTCAATTTTGATATTACCGGAAGCGTCGCATTGTATTATTGTAAGAGCCGCACCTCTACCTTCCATTTCATAAAGAGGGCGCAGAACACTATTATGCTCCAATACCGTTGTAATTACGTGGTCTCCGGAAT
>DCDU01000002.1:3549-30658 GCA_002316585.1 Firmicutes bacterium UBA1047
CAGCTCTGCAAGCAGTTCTCTTGCAGCATAGACAACCCTTCCTGATTCAAGGGATGCCTTATGAACTCCTCTTCCGCTGTTGCCCATATTTTTAATTGCGTTATATACAGCTTCAGCTACAGAATCCGGCTTATGAAAGCTGGTTGCCGCATTATCGAAATAAATCATGACACTCTCCTTATTTTAAGGTTTAATTATCTTAGATGCGGCAAACATTATTTCCGCAATTGCATACATATTTGTTACAGAACCGACACATAATTTTTCGGCAATATTATAAAAATTCAAGCAGGTTCCGCATGTTAAAATTTCCACTCCCTGAGATTCAAGAAATTTTAAATCCTCAAGGGAATCAGAGCCTTCCACGGATAATTTTGCTCCTCCGTTATATAGTATAATTTTTTCAGGAAGCTTATCAACCTTTGTCAATGCAAATATAAAGCCTTTCATTAAGGTTTTCCCTAACTGCTCATCCCCTTCTCCCATATATTCAGAGGATAATACAACTGCCGTATGTTCTTCTCTTTTGTCGGGATAGCAGCTTTCTTCTTCAGCGTGCTCGGAATCAGCAGGCTCATTGGCAGCCGTCAGCTTTTGCTCCGATTCTTTTGAAACGTTAATTCTTACAATGTAGTTATTGTCATCAATTTTTTCGGATTTACTCTTTAGCTTCTCGTTATTTGCCATTTTAACTATATTTTGAACAGCAACTGCATTGTCAACATATACCTCGATTATACCCTCCGAAACCTCTTTTAATGCCTTTTTTGTTTCGATTACAGGATAAGGGCACTGCAAACCTCTTGCATCAATGGATTTATTCATACTATCTCTCCTCAAAATTTATAGAACTTTAAATTCAACTCTAAGCATTAGCTTATTTAATAATAATTCCCCTAATTGATTTTGTCTATGATTAAATTATTTAACCGTTCCAGCTCCTCCAACAGCTCTTGAGTGAGCTTTGCATATCGTGAATCGGCTCTGTCTCTTATTCTCGGCATATCTACCCGGCCATTATCACAGAGTTATATAGTTAATTAAGCATAAGCCTAAAGCATTTCAATAAACGCCGCAATTCTTGTTTCAATTTGTCCGCTGTCGGCAGTAGAATAGTCTGTTTCCAGCTTTAAGAACGGTACTCCTATTTCATCCATCATTTTTCCCATGTTGACGGACTCTATGTTAAATGTGTGACACGCTTGAAGAACCATGTCTATAACACCGTCAACCTTATATTTTTCAGCCATATTTTTAGTATTTTCAAGCCCGCCGCCATTCGGCGTCATAACAGAGCAATTTATGGATAAATATCTGTCGGAAATAGCTCTAAGAATATCATCCGCATTTTCATCCACAAGAATTTCATTTGTTCTTTCACCGGTGCAGTCATCAAGACCGTAACCTGTGGCAATAATTCTTGAGTTTTCTTTATTAATTCCTGATTTATTCAAATCCTTTAAAATAGCCTCTGATGTTACTATGCTGCTAAAGCCTGTGTTCATCAGCATTGTTTCAATTACTTCACGATTCTTAAGAACTGCAACCTTTGAAGCAGTAGAGCCTATGTCAATTCCCACATGATACATATTTTCTCCTTAAAATTACTTTTATACTACAATTTTCGCACAGATATCAACCTGCCATAATCTTACAACACTATCTGATTTAATTGAAATGAAAAAAAGCCATACTAAGATTAGACTTGCATGATTCTTTTTTATAGATATATTTTTATTCTTTAAATACTTTGCGGCTATAGGGTTCCTCGACGGTTGAGATTGGTTATGGCAATATCCATTCTTTCTTTATCTGCCACAATCCCGCCTGCACACTCCCCACATCCTTAATATTCTCTTGTTTAATGCTTTCATGATTACGGAACAGTCTTTTCCAGCTATCCTGTACCTGACGTTTTATAGCAGGATAAAAATTTGTGAGGATTATATCACTTTCTTTCCGAATTCCATAGTCAGCAAGCATTTGGCGAAATTGTTCTTCGTCAGCTTTTGTTTCGCCCAAATATTGGAGACGCAATATCTTATTCCAGTCATACATATCAAAAAATATCACTTCGTCTATTGGGATACACAGCTGCAAAAGCTTGCCGCCTGCTGACCGGTCAACACTGTGCAAGTCTCCGAAAGCCCAATAAGGGTATTCGGCTCCTTCGGGTTTTGGAATATACTTTTGTGCTTCCATAACAAACCAATCATATGCAGCTGTAAAAATGGGGGCACTTTCTTCATATTTCTTTACCACATATTCTTTCTTAGAAAAACAAATACCATCCCTATCAAGAATCTTCACCACAGCCTCTGACTGGGAAAAATAAAGCTTTACCCTATTATCCGCGATATCCATTCTTTTCTGACCTCCCATATTATACCATACTTTTCATCACCGCCGAGAACAATAGAATCGTCAAACAACCGGCTCCAACTATCAATAATACCTCTTTTTATTTGGGGATAAAATTGAGACATATATGCTTTAGTATCACTACTCACTCCATATTGCTCTAAAAGATGCCGGTGATTTTCAGCATCTTGTTCATCTGCCGGAATATAAGAATAATTAAGAATTGCTCCCCACTTATTAATATTTATCATGGTTATCAGAGACGGCTCTAATTTAAGTTCCAATATTACTGCTCCTGAGCTCGGCAGCATGGCTGCCTCCTTTTTGAGGGATACCCACACCGGATATTCAGCATCATACGGCTTTTTAGAAATATTTGGAGTATTCTTTACCAACCAATCATAAACCTCTAATACCAAATATGCGTGTTCATCTAAATCCTTCAAAATATATTCTTTTTTGGCTGTATATCTGCTTGTTCTTTTTAGCTCCTTGACAACATTTTCATTCTGCTTAGTCCATACCGTAATTTTATCCATCAATTTCACCCCTTTTTCATTTAGAGTATTTTGTGACATACTCCCACCACATATAGAAGTGAGGGCTTCTCGTTCGAGCAATCCCCTATCTTCTTTACCCAATTCTCCGTTATTAGTATTTTACAGTTATTTTTGTTAAAGCCGTTGAATGTGACGGTTGTCATAATTTTAAAATAATGATAACTGTTGTTCTTTTTCTTCAAACTGTTTTAAATAAGAGAAAACTTCATCGGGTTTCCATATTATACCGTGCTTTTCACATGCCTTTCTAAAAATTGACATTAAATGATTATGATTGGGACTGTTACAAACATATGCATTTCCAAAGGTTCGAATATATTCTTTTTTTAAACCGGGAAAAAACCTGTCAAGCTGCTCATAAAAGTATTCTCTGTTTCCTTCTCTCATAGTAACACCGAAGCCAAAGCATAGTATTCCGCGCACATTGGCATTTACACAATAATCCAATAATCCCCTCAGGTTTTCTTCCGTGTCGTTTATGAAAGGCAGAATAGGCCCTAACCAAACAACTGTCGGTATTCCTTCATGTTTCATTATATTAAGTACGTTAACCCGCTCTAATGTGGCAGAAACATTAGGCTCAATTTTGCGGCATAAATCTTCATCATAAGTTGTCAATGTAATCTGAACAACGCATTTTGTTTTTTTATTAATTGCCTTCAGTAAATCTAAATCCCGCAAAATCCGGGAAGACTTCGTAAGAATTGACAGTCCGAAACCGTATCTTTCGATAATAGAAATACATTGTCTGGTAATCTGCAGTTCTTCCTCTAAATGAATATACGGGTCACACATTGCTCCTGTTCCAATCATGCAGGGCTTTCGTTTCCGACGCAGCTGCTCCTTCAAAATAGATGGTGCATTGCGTTTCACTTCTATATCTTCGAAATCATGTTTCATTTGGTAACACTTGCTGCGACTGTCACAATAAATACAGCCGTGAGTGCACCCACGGTATAAGTTAATCCCATTCTGCGGGGATAAAATAGTTTTATAATCAGAATAATGCATAAAAACCGCCTCTTTTATAAATTTTTCTCACTGTGTCAACCTGTATTGCAGAGCTTCTTCACCGCCATATTTCATAAGTATTCATATTCGTTTTTGTAAGCATTTATATAATCCTGCGGATTGGAAGACATCTTCCGGGATGACATAATATGCACTATTTATTCTTTTTTCCCAAGTAAAATAAAGCTTAACGGGACTTTAACATAAAGATCATCATCTTTTTGATATATATAGCCGGGTTCAGAAAACAGCTGATCCAACCTTTCCTTTGATGCGGCTTGATGTTTTGGCATAACTTCATTCCATGCATCTCTGTTTCGATTAGTATAATATTTTATATCTTTCTTCATCTTTATCATCCTTTATTTTTTATTCACTTATATAATGTTGCTGCTTTTACACCGAAGTTAAAAAACTCCGTATCATGACAGGGCTATAGTATTATTTAAAGCAGAAGGGTTCCGCCTCAGCCAAAATTGACTGCAGCGAAACCCTAACTTATATCTTTATGGAGCTAAATTATTTATTTTCCTTATCGTAGCTGTTGACCAATCTTCATCCTGTTCGAATTCCACAATGTATCCTAATTTTTCAAAATCTCTTACCTTTACCATAGTCAGATTATCCGACAATATACCTGTCATATCTATTTTTTCACTTTCTCTGACTACATACGCCTTTTTATTTACATCATCCCACTGAACCTCTTCGCCTAAGGTCTCACTTATGTATCTCAGGGGAAGGTACACTCTGTTTTCAATTATAACATAGGGCTTATAGCTCCAGTCGTACTTGCCGTCAGCTCTGTACTCGCTTATTTCCGCATTGTCCTCAGGCGAACCATAGCCGTACCAGGATATTTCGATTGTCTCAACCGGATTGTACCTGTCTTCAAGAGAATCATACAGCTCTCCCATTTCTTCCAAGGATATTGACTTTTCCGTAACTGAAACTTTTTTAACGGTCTTCGGAGTCAGCACTGTATTAGATTTAATATTTCCAATAATAAAATCTTCATAGATTAATTCTCCCTGAACATTCTGTCCATACTTGCCGCCATCCTTGTATATTTCGTTTTTCAAATAGCTTCTGTCAAACATATCACGGAAATCGCCGTATATTTCCTTATACTCTCCTGACTCTACAAGCAATACAGCTTCATCTATAAAATCATAGAAATTATATCTCATTGCCTTAAGTTCTTCCATGGCTGCTTCTTTTTCATTCTCGGTATTTTCTTCCAAGCTCATTGCAACTGCCGCATCAAACATTTTATCCGCAAATTTAACTGTTTCATCAAATACCTGTTCTTTATTTTTGCCGATGTACTTTATAAGTCTTTCAATAAAATCAGCAGCACTTTTGGAAGTAAGCTCTATGGCATATCCCTTGCTCGTCTTTTTTATGAGCTGTGAATCAAAGTTTTTAAATGCAGCTTTCAAATATTCCTTGGCACTGTCAAGCAATGCTGTATAGCTATAACCGTCTCTCGATATTTTTATGCCGCTGTCAAAGATATTTTCTATATCGGCAAGCAATATGTACTCGGTATCCTTCAGCTCTTCTAAAAGCTTTTCAACAACCATACTGCTATAGTCTTCTGAGCCGAATTCATCCTGAAGCTTCAGAACCTCAAGCAATACATTTTTGGAAATATAGTATTTGTTATCCGTCACTATTAACTTTATCGGCTTTTCATTTTCCACTCCGTTAATCTTCAGCATAATATCCATGTTCAAATACTGCGAGCCCAAATCCTCTATATTCGCTTCTCCGCTGATGCTCAAATCAATCTTGGTATCCTTATCTGCATTGGAAACAAACTTTGAAACCTCAATTTGTATTAAACTTTCAAACTCATACTGTGTCTGATTATTTATTTCCATAGACAAGTCCAAATATCCCAATTCATTGGGACTGCAACCCGTCAGCACTGAAAGCAGCATAAGCGCCGCCAACAATATACTTATTTTTCTTTTAATCATACTCTGCTCCTTTAATGTATATTTGTTTCCACTATTCTACCCTTTATTGCCGCCTAAGATATTACAATTGCAATACAGTATGTAAGAAGCTGAAAATGCCGGTAAAGATAACCTAAGTATGCATCCTCGTTATCTCTGATTACATATTTATATCATTATGTCTATTGAAGGATACCCGTTTCCCCCAGCGGCATTTGAAGCAGGCGCTTCAGGCGTACCCGCACCTGTGCAGTCCTTATAATAATCCGACTCCTTTGTCTGTTCCTTTTCAAAAACGGCAGCCCTTACCACATTTAAACGCTCCGATAATCTTCTGTTATAAACTTTAGACCTGTATTTCTTGCTTAGGTGTTGTTCTTCTTTTCTTTTTTCCGCATATTTAGCCTGCTTAATACGTTCCTGCATTCTTCTTTCTCTGTTCAGCCCGATCATTTTTTCATCGGCCTTTTTCATGACATTCCTTATTCTTGCAACAGCAGCTTTTATTTGTGCTTCGTCTCCTCCGCTTTTAGTAACTTTGTATATTTCTCTTCTGAGACTTCTTTTCAACATAATAACAGCACCTCTGGATTCTGCCGATGCCAGTTTAGAGAGGTATCGCGAAGAGGAAAAGCTGCCGTAAGCAAATTTCTTGAAATCTATACCATTGCCGTAGGAACGACCGGCTCCTGAAAATTTGGTTATCATTTTTTCTCCTGATTATATTTATTGTATATATCGGTATGATTTTAAGAAATATTATGAAAAGACAGCTCTTTTAAAAAAGTTCTTCTAATATATGCAAGACCCCTTGGTATCGCATATTATCTCTGAATTAAAAACCTCTGAACCGATTACTCTTATCGGTTCAGAGGTTTGCACAATTTCTGTATCATACCCAATAGTATATAGAACTGAGGGCTGTTTCTTTTGTATTGATTTATTCCGCTAATTGCTCAGCAATATGTTTTGCCGCAATTGCTCCTGTATATACTGATGTACCCATTCCTGTTCCGGATGAAGGATAGTATTTATTAAATGAATTGCCAAATGTTAATTCACCAATTGCATATAAATTTGGTATTACTTCATCTTTACTATTAACAACTTCCGTATTTTCTGTTACTTTAAGTCCGGGAATTGAGCCTATAAATAAAGGTCTGACTTCTATTGCATAATATGGTCCGTTTTCTATTCCATTTTCTTTTACAGTTTGAATCATGGCATCAGCATCAACATCTAATTGTGAAGCTAACTCTTCAATTGTATCGGCTTTTTTAACTATACCCAAATTAACTCCATTTTCAAAACCTTCAACATCGCTGTTTGACTGATCACATATACCATATGCCATATGGTCTGTCTGGTTGTTGAATAAAGCTAAAGTTTCACCGTAAAAAGCCTTTTCTGCTCCGAATTGTTTACCTTCTTTATTTATATAAATCTGGCCTTTTCTTGCTATTGCTCCTTCAGCGCCATAATATCCGTAATTTGGATTATAACCTGTTAATCCCATCATGCCTTCACCGACAATAACAGTATCTAGTTCTTTAGTCATTGTGAAACCATCTCCTGTACTTCCCGCTCCTGTAAAAGCAAATACAGACGAATATTCAGGTTCAAGCTCTTTTATTAAATCTGCATTTCTTGTAAATCCTCCGGTTGCAAGAATAACCTTTTTGGCATTAACTGTATATTTACTATCAAGGTCTTCGACATTTACACCTTTTACAGCACCATCTTCAACAACTAAAGAAGTTACCTTCGAATTTAGTCTTAATTCGGCTCCATTTTCATTTGCAATTTCAAACATTGCATCCATTATTTCTTTTCCGCCGTAACCTTCATTATATTTTACGGTTGCATTTGTATTAGCCCAAGCAACGGGAAATTGAGACAAAGGATGACCAAGACTTTTATTTTCAATGTTAACCGACAATCCGTTTTCTATCAAATAATCAAAAGTTTCAGCTGATATTCCATGAATATTTTTCATCAGTTCTCTGTTAAGTGTTGTTTCGCCTAAGGTTTCCATAAATTCTATATATTCGTCCGCAGTATAATCTACCCCGACATTTTCGTTTAATACAGAACCTCCGATTGCCCAAATACCGCCTCCGCAAACTCTTGATGATCCTCCCGGATATGCAAGCTTTTCTAAAACTAAAACTTTTAAGTTTTCTTGTCTGCTCAATTGAATTGCAGCTGACATTCCGGAAGCGCCTGAACCGACAATTACAACATCATATTCTTCGGCAGGTTCATCTTTTAATACCTTTTCTTCAGATGCAGCCTTCAATAATGATATATCGGCACCGGCATCCGTAAGTGCTTCTTCAGCAGCTCTCAGAATTGCAAGTGAAGTCATTGTTGCGCCGCTTACAGTATCTACTTTTAATGTTTGTCCTTCCACAATTTTATCTGGAATTACATTAATGGCAGCATCTGCGATTACTTTAGTGTCAACATTATCAACAACCTTAACTGCCTTAATATTATTATCATCTACTTCAACTTCTACTGTTAAATCTCCCTTCATGCCCATGGCTGAAGCTGTATATTTACCCGGTGTGAATTTAACTGCATTCTCATCCGCAGTACCGGGAGCCGTTTCGCCGCCCTCCGCCGGTGTTTTATTTCCGTTGTCATTACAAGCAGTTACACCAATCAATAACATCAAAACTAAAAAAATACTAATTATTTTTTTCATTTGTCCTCCTAATTATGTTTTTCAAATTATGTATTTGTCATTACAATATACATTACCGTTAAATATCTGTCAATATACATTATATTCCAACTTTTATCCAAATTGCTCCAGTTCAATTTTCAATTGTAGAGTGCGCAACCAATTAAAAAATGACCGTGCTCAAGCTTTACTATCATTAATATTGCTTTGCATTTTTATACATAACTCATCCGCCCCACTCTGCCTCTTCGGAAAATATTACCTTCATTCATGTATCTTCTTCATAATTTATCAGAAATGCAGAAACAGGCATAAGCGCGTGAATAATTACTCTAAAAACGCAGTAATTTGGGTTATTTATTTACGATAATCTTTTCTTATAAAAGGCTCTTTAATATTTTCGGAAATCAGCAGCTTATATTTTTGTGGATGTCTGTATGCATTTCCATGCACCTCGCGGCTTCTATATTCTCTGATTTCATTCACGGGAAAGTCGGCTATATAGATACCTTCTCGTTCACCCGCCTCAATTATAAGTGTATCCCTTGATACAAACTCGGAGGGTCTGTATGCGATTCCGTCAAATGCTGTAGAATGACCGTTGCAGTCAGGTTTACCCTTTGGATAATTAACGGTTGCAATACCCACCATATTTTCATAGGCTCTTGCCCGAAGTTGTGATATGCGGTTTATTTCCATCGGGCATGCATTTGGCACCAAAATAATCTCGGCACCTTTCAACATCAGTATTCTCGAGCTTTCCGGAAATTCTCTGTCATAGCAAATCATCGAACCGATTTTCACATTTCCTTGTTCGGTATCTAAATCAGCAACACAAAAATCATCTCCGGGTGTCAGTCTGCATTCATCACCGAAATCACAAGTGTGCACCTTTGAGTATGTAAGCACCTTGTTGCCGAAACGATCAAACAAGCATATAGTATTTTTAGGCAGAGGTTCATACTTTTCAAGAAATGTTATGCCTACAGCCATATTAATATCCTTGGCATGCTGACCAAATGAATTAACAAACGCGCTGTCGGCAGATATCGCACTCGCTTTTAGTTCAGCAATATCTTCAGGAATGTTATAGCCTACGCTCCACATTTCAGGAAACAATGCAATATCGGCACCCATCTCTTTTGATTTCATGCAATATTCCAATCCTTTTTGCAGGTTTCCCTCTAAGGTATCTTCCGGCATAAGCTGCAATAATGCCACTTTCAGATTTTTCATAGCAACTCCTCTGTTCTTTATTTTAATATTGAATTTAATACTTGTTTATCCCATCCACGAATTTTATATATCCATAAACCGTAAAAACACACTATTAAATTACTGAAGCACATTGAGAACCATATGCCCGACGGACCAAAATCAGAAAAGTTTTTAAATATTAATATCATAGGAAGCCTGACTGCCCACAATCTTCCGATTTCCATTGCCATGGAATATTTGGTGTTTCCCGAGCCTTGAAATATCCCCTGCAATACGCTGAACAATCCCATCAACGGCATTGAAAATGCAACATATTTCATGTAAGTTATACTTTGAACAATCACTTCCGGATCATCCTTGGATTGAATAAAAAAATTCACTATCGTCTTATTAAAAATAAATATTAATGCCCCGCCGATAATACCAATATACAAGGCAATCTTTGAAGCTTTTATAAAGCTTTCGGTAACCCTGTCAAGCTGGTTCGCTCCGAGATTTTGACCTACCACCGCTGTCAGAGCCGCTCCAACTGCCATGGCAGGCTGCATTACAAGATTAGTGACCCTGTTTACCATGCCAAATGCAGCCATTGTAGCAGTCCCATAGGATACAATAAAGCCATTCAGAAACATAAATCCGATTGAGGCTCCTGTTTGCCCGATAGATGCCGGCAGTCCGACTCTTACAATTTCCGCAAGTATATTCTTATTAAATTTAAATCCTCTGAAATCAGGTTTTAAATTATTATCATTCTTAAAAACAAATTTAATCCCTAATAATGCCAACACAACCCTTGATAATACCGTAGCCCATGCCGCACCTGCTATACCCATATCAAATGTAAATATAAACACCGGGTCCAGTATAACATTTATCATAGCGGATACGGCGCTTAATATTGTTGGAGTCACAGTGTTGCCCTGTGCATTCATCATGGAATTTATGTTAAAGTATAAAAACATAAATGGTAAATCCAAAAATGATATTCTTAAATAAGTATTTGCTAAATCGGCAAAATCGCCCTCGCCGCCCATAACCCTTATTATATATGGGCTTATAGCAACACCAATTACCGTAAATACAATTGCTGTCAAAAATGATGATACCATTAATTGAGAGGTGTACTCCTTGGCTTCCTTAAACCTGCCTGCCCCCAGCAATTGAGAAAGAAGTGAGGTTCCCGCTACCGACAGTCCAATTCCTAAAGCAATGAAAAGGAAGTTTATTGGCCAAACAAAAGAGGTAGCTGCAAAATGAACGGAAGAAATCTTGCTGACCCAAATTCCATCTACCAAGTTATATAATGTTTGTATTATACTGTTAATCATAATAGGGACAGATAGAGTTAACAATACCTTGTACATATCCCCATTTTGAATTAACTCTGATTTATCCTGCTTCATGAGCGAGTCACCTTTCTTGGATAAGATTTCAATACGTTTCTTCTCCATCAGCACTAACTCCAAACAATTGCTTCAAATAATTCTGTCTTTCATTTATCACTCTGATTATTAAAATTTTATCAAATTCTAAACGATAAAATACATAATTTTTTTCTGAGAATATATATCGATAATCAGTTATGATGTTAATAGTTTTTCCAAGGTCTACACCCGAGAAAGGATATAGTTCTAACCTTCTTATTTCAGACGTAATTTTTTTTAAACTTAACTTTTATTGCTTTACCGGAAAATGTTTCATCAATCCACTTTATATTTGTTTTCAAATGCTCAAACAAATTAATTAAATCAATATCACAGCCTCTTGGCAGGCAAAGATAATCCACAGTTTCCTCAGATAATGAAATTATTCTCGGTTTATTATATGTTGGTAATCTCATGGCTTGTGCTTTATAAAAGTCAGGGTTGCGAAAAGCCGCTAAACGCTTCATAATATTTAAGGCTTTATTTGAAAATCCTTTTTATGAATATAAAGCATATTGGCTTTTACTATATTGATTGTATGTGGAACATCATTTTCATTTAACATAGTGTCTATTCTATGATTCTTTTCCCAAGGCTTTGTATCTTCTTCGTCAGTTTGTCTTAAATCTCCAAGCTCATTGCTGCATCCAAGCTTTGAAATGTAACTGTCTATTTCTGCTTCATCTATCTTACGAATATTACTCAGGAAGTCCCACTGATCATCATATGGTTTAAAGTCCTCATCAATCATTACGCTATTATCATTTTTTCGGGCTTTAGCCTGCAAAGGCAGTGCTATTAATTTCCAAAACCACCTTTGGGAAGTGTGTCCTGATTAGGAAATAAGCGATCATATGAACTGAATTTGATTTCATGCCGTATGGACATAGAATAAGTTAAAAGAAGTGTACCAAATTTTCTGACTTTTGCTGAACTGATTTTTTCCTTAAAAAAGAACCAAGTGTGTGCACCATTTCCCGATTGGGATCTTTCAACCGCAAAAGGTATATTATTCTCCATACAAATACTACGTAAAACATTTACATCCTTCTGCCAACCATCATCATCGAAGTCCATGGCAAGAAAATAACATGTTTCATCGGGCAGCATTGGATAAATACCGGCTACCGATTTTCCTCTTAAGTGGCTGTCTATTGTAATTTCATCGAAAATTGCGTAGTTTCTATTTGCACAGCTTGAGCATTTTACTTGAGGCTTATTACAAATTCCATTTATCCACTCATTCAGACAAACAGGAGAATACCCTGATCTGCCTGCTTTGTTCTGCCATTGTTTCGCATAAACATCCTCTCTGCCTCTGAACAAAGACATAAACAAGCTGATTTTATCCTTTGGAGAACTATATTTTGTTATTTTTCCCGAACTATTTAACACACTTTCTTCATTAGATATAGCATGAGTTTTACTGTTGAATTCTGACAGCTCTAATTCAAGCTGACTTTTAAAAATTTCATTTTCAGCTTTCAATCTCTTATTTTCTTCCAACAATTCTTGGTATTTTTCGTAAAGCTCTTCATATTTCATGGTTTAGCAAACATCCTTATCTCTCATATGTCAATATTGACTTCTAAATAGTGGATCTGTGTATATAAATAATAAACCTATCATATCTCTTTCGCCCGATCTTCAAACTCAAGCAAGAACTTATCATAATCAGACATAAACAATCTATCCTGCACAATACGGTACCTTTCAAACTCAGTTTCCGCATGAAGCTTTGCTTGTTCTGCACTAATCTTCCCTACGCCTGTAAGTATCTCATTCCCATTGAATTCCAAAAAACCATCCAATCGTTTTGCCCAATCCTCCATGCTCATTGGAATCTTACGCTCTGCCTGTAATTCCGCATAATCAAGATAGAGAGATACAATTCTCTCCATGTAGGTCATTTCTTTATCGTTCAAATAATTTTTGGCAATCGATACATCAGACTTCATAATCTTTCCATTTGGAGCTGATTCCCAAGTAGCCAAGCCCATGTGTTCTTTTTCTGCATCCGCGCGTTCAACAATAAGCTCCGCTGCAGTATGCCTGTGTACAGCCCAATGCATCTTATTTTGCACTGTCTGGAAAAAGCGCTTAGTTGTCTTTGCATCCTTGTCATAATCAAAGGCAATGGCATACAAATCTGTTATTTTCTGATAGAATTTTCGCTCCGAAAGACGTATCTCTCTAATGTTTTGGAGCTGTCGCTCAAAGTATTCATCGGTGAACATATGGCCTTTTTTCAGTCGCTCCTTATCCATTGTCCATCCTTGAATAGTATAATCCTTAACGATTTGACCCGACCATTTACGAAAACGAACTGCACGGTCATTATTTACTTTGAATCCGACAGCAATAATCATTTGGAGATTATAATGTATAACTTCACGATTAACCTGCCTTGATCCCTCTGTTTGAACTATTCGGAATTTCCGAATAGTTGATGACTCGTTAAGTTCTCCATCCTCATATATCTTCTTAATATGCTCATTAATCGTTGAAAGGCTTACATCATATAATGATGCAATCATTTTCTGTGTCAGCCATATATTTTCATCTTCGTAACGCATTTCCATGCTATCGGCATTATCACCTACAGCTGCAACATAAGTTAGATATTCGGCTGCTGAGCTGTGTATTATAATTTCATCTTTCCTCTTTGGCATGTTCGTCCTCCATTCTTGATACGAATCATTTATTTATCCATTTCAGTCAAACCGTCATCTGTTTTACACATTATAGTTTCAGAGCTTATATTCATTTCACTCCTCTTAACTATTTTTCCTTTGTAATTTTATCATTGTTTAACTATAAACCTCTCCTAATATATTCTCTAAGTCTAAATTTAATTTTTCTTGATAAGCTGACCTTTTTTCTTTTATCATACATTCAGCTATGGATTTTAAGCGTTCATCCTTAATTTTATCCAATTGCTTCAATCTTCTATCGTCAATCATTTCGTCAGAAATAGCAGTTAAATAAATGTCCCCCGAATAAAAAATCGGTTTGATTTTATCTTTATATCTTTGTAATAACTTATCGGCTATTAATAAGCCTTCGGGGTCATAGTCTCCTGAATAACAAAGCATACATTCATTTTTACTTAACATATCTAAAATAACAAATGTTGATAAATTAATTTGGCCGTTAGAACATATCAATGTAAATCTATTATGATGATTTAATAAGCTTTCATGAAATTTCATGAAAACAGTTGGGTTTTCTACTATGATAACATTGTTATTCAAAGGTTTTAGTACATCTATTTTAGCTAAATTCACCAAAGATAGAGCAAAGGGTTCATAGTCTTCAGCCAAACTATTCCACCCTTGACATTCCAATAGTTGATAATTTTGTGATGTATATGCAAAAACACCTGCAACCAAAGTATTATTGGAAATATCATCTTTCAATATATTATTTTCATAAAATAATGTATTTTTTTCTTCTGCATTTTTAGGAAATTCAGCTTTACTTTTATTGCATAAATAATATGTCACTATTTTGTTTAAAAATGTATTTTCATCTAATGCATGAGGATTGTTTGTAACCTCAGAAGCTAATATTGCAATCCTTAATTTTGATTTTCCATTAATTTTATTGCTTATAGCATTCATATGAGCCAATTCTTTAAGTAATTCTTCACCTTGACCGTCTTCGTTATATTTGTTGTTAAGTATACTGTAGCTGCCGCTTACTTTATTTTCAAATGCTTCTGTAACAAAATTATATACATTTGTATCTACAGTATTTTTTAGACTGTGGAAAAAGCTTTCTCTTTTTAATTTTTTTGTTTCCTTTATGTCTTTCTTTATTAAAATTTCTTCTCCAAAATACAAACAGAGCATTTCATAAAAGTCAACCTCTTCAAATTTAGTAGCTTTTAAAGCTTCCACTATATCATTGACTTTAACTATATTGGATTTTTTAAGAAAGAATTTTCCCCCTAATAAATCTGTCAGTGCTTTCTTTTCATCCTCCGTAATATTTTCCAACTTAATTGTGCCGCCGAACGTTCCGATACCGACATATTTTTCTTTGACTTTAGCAAGAATTCTTTTATATGCTTTGTTGCTTTTAAAATATAAAACGCATTCTTCCAATAAGTTTTCCATGGTTACACCACCATTTCTCTGTACTTTCCGTTCCATTTATACCTTATAAGGCTCACTGTGCTTGAATTATTGGGTCTTATTATCTCGATAACGGACAGCTTAGGGACTGTGTCGTAGTCCCCCCAAAGAACTTGTGAATTAATTATAAAGCTTAAATCCAATTGTTCTAATAATTTAAACATATCTCTGATATTTTTTGAATCTACTCCCGCAAATGCTTCATCCAAGCTTATAATTCTCGGACAATCCTTCCTTGCTCCGCCATATCTTGCATAAACTGCCGAAAACAACGGAACATACATAGCCATCGCCTTTTCGCCGCCGCTGAATGTAAAAAACGCATTGTTCGTCAGCTCTTTTTTTCTTTCATTTGTTTTAGTATAATATAACTGAAATTCAAACCAATTTCTGTAATCAAGAACTTCTTTGATTGTAGCATGAAAACTCTTTGTTTCTCCCTTGTCAACCATTATGTCTCTTGCTCTTTTGATTTTAGATTTAAAGTGCTTTGTAAATTTTTCAATATCTTCTTGTTTCATGAGCCTTGAATCTCTATCTAAGAAATTGACTAAATCTTCAGAGCTTAGCTCTTCTTCATTTTCCGCTTTCTTGCCAATCCATCTTAAGCTGAAGGTCAAACCGCTTGATGTATCCAAGGACTCCATGAGTTCATTCATATCATTAACCCATTTTCTGCTGTGCAATATTTTAGCTCTGATTTTTTTACTTAAATTATTTGCCAATATATCTTCAAACATTACCCTGTCTTTATCTTTTATAATCTGACTTTGGGTTTCAATGTTTTCTTCAATTTGGCTTTTAAGCTCGTAAAAGCTTAAGTTCTTTCCTAAGTGCCTTGCGTTAAGTAAGCTTCTGTCACTATAGGTTTCTAAGCTAAGTTTATATTCTGCCAATATACTTCTTTCTTCAAAATATACATTTCGTAAGGCTATTTCAAAATCTTTTCTGCTTCTTTTAAAACTTTTAACGTCTTCTAAAGATACCATTAACTTTTTAGCAATATTTATTAAATTATCTTCATGGTGATATTCAAAAATAAATCCTAATTTATATTCATTTTCAAACAAATCCTTTGCATTTTGCAGCTTTTGGTTTATTTCCTGTTTTCTGTTATTCAGCATAACTAAATCGTTATTTATATGGGTTATACTCGTTTGCAGAGCTATAATCTCTTTTGAGGTTTCTAAAATAAATTCAGGCAATTCTTCTAATTTCTTTATACATTGGTTAATTTCATTTTGAATATTGGCAATATCCGATGATTTAAGGGTTTCGTTGATATTGTCAATATTATAATTTATTTCCCTTAAGGATTTTTCTAAATCGTTAATTTCACCGATTAAATCAGATATATCAGACTCTATATCTGATTTATCTTCAATTTTATCTCTTAAATTACTATTGAAATTCAAATAAAGTTTATGTTCGTTTACTAAGTCCTTTAAATCCGAGCCATAATCATCAAGAGTTTTTATTGCTTCAACAAATGTTTCGTAATTTTTGGGCTCTATGAATATTTTTTCGCAAGCATAATAGCATTTGTCCTTAATTTCTATTAATTCCTTTTTAACCTTTTCTAATTCATTGTTTGCTGTTTCCAACTCTTCAATGCTGATATTTAATTTTTTATTTGCTTCAAAAACAATATTTTTAGAATTATTTAATTCATTTTCAGATGGGAAATTATTTCCTTCTTCAATAATAGTTTCTTCTTTCTTCGATATAGTATTAATCTCTTCTTTTAGCTTGTTTTTTTCATTTAATAAATCATTAAGCTCCGTGGTCAATTCTATGATTTTTTCTTCTCTGAATTGTTTTCTTGCCGTGGCTCCTATGTATTTAGGCTTATAATTTCCCGTAACCTTGCCTCGCAGGATACCTAAACCATATATTCCCTCATTAGTAATAAAAGTTGAGTTGTTTGATTCATCTACCAATATGCTTTTTAATACATCATCTATACTGCTTGATATTTCCTTATAGTTTTTATCCGTATACATAATGCGTGATAATTCATAGTTTAAATAATTAGGTTCTGAAAAAATATATTTATCACATACGCTGCCGTCTGCTTTTAACACGGCATTCTTATATTTTTCAGGTACTATAAGAGCATCCAACAATCCCATTTCCAACAATGATTCTTCTATTATTGCCTTTGTTTTTTCATCGGTATCATCATTGAAATCAATCGCCTTATAGAGAGGTATAAAAGGTATATTTAATTCAGAAAGCATATTTCTGTTATTAATAACTTCCTGCTTTCTTTCCGGTTCAGGGTCTTTTTTCGACTTCCATTCTTCTATTTCATTAATTTTTTCATTTGCTTCATCTGTTTTTTCTTTTAATTCATTTTCTTTTAATTTTATATATAATGTAACTTGATTAAGCTGTTCATTAAGGGATTCATTGTATATTTTTCTGATATCATCGAAATAGTCATCTGTAGAATAATTATATACGGCATCAATAATTTTTTCGATTCTTTCCTTGTCGATTTTGAAGAAAACATTATTTTTATTGTACTTATTAATACTTTCAACGTATTCTTCTTTTATTTCTATAAATAATTCTTCTGCATTTTTAGCTTCTCTTTGAAAATAATCTTTTGCTTTTGTCTTTATATCCAATTGTTTTTCTTTATTATTATAATCTTTTAAAATTTCTTCTTTTTCTTTCAATAACTCTATGGCATTTTCAATTGATGATTTGTAAATATTCAGATTCTTTTGCAAAAATGAAAAATCATATTTATTTTCTTGTTTTGCGGAAAACTCCTCCGCCATAAATGCATGCTCGTCAAAACCTATGTTGTCTGATAATTCGTCCATGTCCTTTAATAATACGGATATATTTTTTAATTTTTCCTCAGAGCTTTCTTCAATTGAATTAATCTTGCTGTTAATTTCAATTTCCTTTTGTTTTTTAAGCTCTAATTGCACATTTTTCTTCGACAACTTTTCATTGTCTTCTTTTAACTCTTTTTCAAAATTTGATAGCTTTTCAAGCAGCTTAAATTCATCTTTGTCCTGAAGACTTTCCTTTTTAGTTTTATAAAAATCTTCTTCTATTTTTGCATTTTCTAATTTTTCGTTTAATAATATAATTTGCTGTTCATTTTCAGATACTTCTTTTCTTTTTGAATTTTCTTCTTTTTCAGTTTCCCCATACTCCTTATTCACATCTAATAAGTGCTGGATTTTCTCATACAATAACACCCTGTTGTATTTATCATAAACATTCTTTATTTTATGTAAAGACTTTTTAGACTCCAATAAATTTTCCAATCTGTTTTTAGTTATATCCATACTTTCAATTGCTTCAGACATAGGTCTTAAGTCTTCATCTGTTAATGTTTGCAGGGAATTAGTCATAATTTCGTATAAAACGGTAGGCTTAAAGTCTTTTGACAATTTAGGGCTTCTAAGCTGTATCAGCAGCTTAATAAGCTCACCATAATCGTCTGTATCGCTGTAGCCAAACAGCATATCATTAACCTTCTTCATATATTCCTGCATCTTATCTGTTACAAATCCGCCCGTACCCAATCTGTTTTCCAATTCCCTCTTCGTCAGTGGGATTTCTCCTGTTGTAACTTTCGTAAGTTCAAAATCAATACCTACTCTTCTTCCGTCCATTATACAGAATCCCCATGACAATGTAGAAGTGTTTTTCTTAGCTCTGATTCCCAAACCAATTGTCATATATGTATCTGAATCATCCTTCATAAACTCCATAAATATATAGCCGGTGCGCTCATCTTCATCAGTATCTTCATTAAGCAGGTAATTATCTATTTTCCTAGCTCTTGAACCAAAAGGGTCTAATCTCTCAGGTCTCTTATCACCATCCAAAAGAAGAGGTATCAAGCTTTGCATGGTTACAGATTTCCCGGAGCCGTTGTTTCCTCTCAATAGCAGCCTTCCATCTTCAAAATTGAATATTTCATTATCATAGTACCAAAAATTTACAAACCCCGCTCTATTCATTTTCCATCTTGACATCTTCTTCACTTCTTCCTTTGTAATCTTTCGGATATTTGCCTATGAATTTACCTGTTAACGGCAGTATATAAACTCTGTCATTTATTTTATCCACTTCAATCATTTGAAAATTCTTCATTTCAAAAATTACTTCATCAATCAGCTTATTTATACTCATTTCTCGGAAATTTTTACTCCATCCGTCATAATACAATTCCCTGCATTTTTTTATAAGTTCTTGAAATTTCTCTAATGGTATATCTATCCTGCCATCTATGATGATATTTTCACTATTTGCATTGTAATCTTCCGGCAATTCATTTCTGATTAAATAACATATTTGCAAAATAATATCCGATATATTTTTATTGTTTGGAAATACATCCTTATAGCTTCCATTAGGCAATAAAATCATGGCGCTGTTTTTATGAATGTGTAAATTTCCCTCAATATATTTTGTAATGTCATTTTCAAGCATGCTTCTGTAGTTTTTAATATAAATCAAATCATTTTCATAACCTTCATATTTATAAACAACAGGTGACATAATTAAACTTCTATATACTCTGTTCTTTCGTATGATACCCTTGTCTTCTTCAAACCGGTTGTATTCATTGTCCTCAAAATCCTTATAGGTAGAAAAACCTGATATATCATCCCAAAATCTGTTGACCATATATTTAGACATGCCTATATTTTCATACAAAACTTCGGCATCCAAGCTGTCGGCAAAGAACATTTCATTGCCATCGTTAGACTTTATTAAGTAAATATCAGTGCAGTATTTTAAAACCTTGATAAATCTCTTTCTTAAATCATACTTTGTCCAATCTATTGGCTCATCTTTATCAAGCCACTGAGTTTGTATATAATCTGTAAGCTGCGACAATACAAACTGCTCTCCCTTTTCCTTATCCTCTAAAAACATCAATACTAAACAAAGTAGTGCATATTCAACACTGCTGTCAAAATCCTCAATGCCCATCCATGCTTCTGCTTTACCGGGTATTTTTTCTAATTTTATAAAATCAGAAGTTATAATTAATTGATAACCTAACTTATCTTTTATAAAATCCCTGAAATCCTTTATTCTATCTTTAATGATATAATAAAGGTCCTTGTCCTTGTCTCTTATTACCCACTTATTTTCCAATAAGTAAATCAGTTCCTTCATAAGATTCCCTTTGTATTTTGATTATATTATTTATTCTACCGCTAAAATAAATGCCGGCATTTCAAAATCACCGTCTTCACAATTTATAGTGCATTTTCTTTTTTCTTTAGGATTTATGACCTTTATAATTTTGCCGTTTTCATTTTTAGAAGTAAAATTATCAGATATTATGGCATCACTAAGCCACCCAAGGAGTGTTATTCGAACATATTGACTAATATCCCCAAGACTTTCAAAGTTTATTTGTCCATCATTAATATATTTGCTTATTAACTTTTCCTGTTCTTTTCTTTCTTCTAAGATTTTATCCAATAATTCCTGCTTTTCTTTTGATTTGTCTTTTATGGCATATCGATTAAGTCTTTCTCTGTAGGTTCTTACTCTTGGTTTAATTATTACTTCAAAAGGTTCTTCATCGAATATATTAGAATTAACACTTTCAGTTTTACGTTGAAAATCGCCCTGAATATGTCTCATATGTTCAATACCGAAAACATAGGATGATAAACGATGAGCATCATCCGTATCAGTACAAGCTAAAAACATTTTACATATATTTTTATAATCTTCTTTTCTGTTAATGCTATTTGTCATAGATTCTGACAGCTGTGCGGCATATCTGGTTAATTTCCTGATTATCTCGTTAGTTATATCAAATAACTTTTCAACTTCACTTGATTTATCAGCTTCTCCAACAAACCATCTTTTTATATTTTTCCATTTAGGTATTATACTGTCCATTATTTCTTCATAGGTTACAGCTTCAACTCTTGGTATATTAAGACTGTACTTAGTTATCTTATCATATATTTTAAACTCATCATCGACCGATATCTTTTTTAAAATATCTTCAATTTCATAAATATTTATTTGTAAAGTCTTTATGAAATCTCTCAGATATTCTATTAACTTTTCCTTAAATATCAGAAATTCATTAGTATTCATCATATCTTCCGGTTTTAAACTATAAATTTGCTTTATATAGTCCTGATAATTTACATTTAGCCTTTCAAAGTCAGATACTAAATCGTTCCACCATTCGTATATTACTTTATAATCACCGTTAATATTTTCTTTTGCATGTTTTAGGGAATTCTTAATTCGTTCAAGAAGTGATGGTTCTAAGGAAGCGCCTTCTACTTTTAAATTTTCCAATTTTATAGTCAGACGTTCTATTTCAATTGAGTATTGGGATATTTCATATCGATATTTCTTATTCTTAAATTCTTCTATGGTTTGTACCTTAGCAGTATCCTGTATTGCAATAAGATTTCCCCAGCCCACTAATGCATCTAAGTCTAATGAACATTGCTCAAGAGTATAACCCTCAAACATATCATGCTTTATTAATTCCGCATATACATCTTCTTTATATAATAAATAATTGATTTGCTCAAACTGTTCATAGAAATATCTTATAATAACCCTGTATCTCCATGAATTATCCACCGTTAAATATTTAGTTTCAGTTATTTGCTTTGTTAACTTTTCCGTAATTTTCATAAATAATCCTGTTTTTGTGATTTTAATTGTTCGGAAGCCATATGTTGTCTTGCTAAGAAGTATTATAATATATACATTTCGTAATATCAAGAGCAGCTTTCTTCCGAATTTCTAAAGCTCAATAGATTTATGCTTCCATACCAGACAATTCTCTGTTCAATTATTGCAAACTTATGATACATATGTAACTTAAAATTATCTATCTACTTCAGCCAAACCGTCATCTGTTTTACACATTATTATTTCAGAACTCATATTCATTTCACTCCCCTTAACCATTTTTCCTACTTTAAAGTTTTAGTCTTCCTAACTCCTCCATCATTGCTCTTCTGTTTTTATAAATCCAACGCCAGTCAGCAACAATATTTCGTACTAAATCTTTCCCTTCTTCATACTTCTGCATTCGTTCTAAAACTGATACAATCTGCTTATAAAATTTACGGTCAGAAGTTCTGTATGCCATTGACCGAACTTCCCGTTCATATTTATTCAGCAGCTCTTTTTCATATATGGGCTTTAGTACTTTCTCATATTCTGTAAGTGAATATAGACCACTCGAATCCATTACAACCTTTAAAAGCTTCTCATACATCTTTTCTTCCAAATAAAGCTTTCCAATTCCATAATAATTTTTGTAATTATCAAAAATTATTTGGCGTTTAACTTCCCATTCATCAACAGGATATAATGATTTCAATTCACAAAATATATTTAGATTTCCCTTGTCATAATCCAATATCAATTTCCACAATTCATCTTTATATGCTGCATCGTCACCTATGAGCTTATACAATTCTTTTAGTTTTATGCTGTAACCATTTACCAAGCCTCGAAGACCCGCATCTATTTTCTTGCTTTCATTTAATATTTCAATTGCTCTGATATAGTTTTTCTCATTTACATTCTTATCTATATATATTTTTCTTATTTCCGATAGATTCCAATATTTACGGCAAAATGCATCAATTTCTGATTTATCAACATTCATTTCCACAAGTACATCCAAGTGCCTTTTTACCCAATAACCAACTAATCTATCTGAATGCCAACCATCTTTTTTCTCTGAAGCCAATTTAATCATTTTATCAGTTAATTTTAATTTTTCTTCCATATACTTATTTTCTTTAAAGTATTCAAAAAGAGTTACTTCTATATAAGCTTCCATATAATCAATAACGGAACCATCTAAACTGTTTATAAACCATTGAAACATTTTTTGTTCTAACCGTTCGTCCGCAGATTCTTCAAGGATTTCAAACCATATGTCCTGGCATTCGTCGGAAATTATACCTGTACCGCCGTCCGAATCGTCCATATCTACATTTCCAACTTCAACAAACAAATATGTGCTAAGCAAGAATGCAGCTTCATACTGTTTATTGTTTAACATAGTTCTTATATCTTCGCACAAAAACCCATAAAGTTCCGATATAAAGCCCGAGGCATGATAATAGTCAATAAAACCACCTCTTCCTTCATAATTTCTGAATATCTGATCGATTTGTCTTTTATATATTCTTATATTATCTTCCGAAATTTCTTGGTTAACAGCAATTTTAAACCTGTTCAGAAGTGCTTCATTACTTATTAAAATTTCTGCTAAAAATTTTCTTACTAAATCTTCTTCCGCTTCCTTTACAATTTCATAAGCATCCATAAAAGGCTTGTCCTTGTCTCTGTTCAACTCAGTGCCATCTTCGTCCATATCAGCACATTCATCTTCCTCAAGCATATATAATACCGCCGCCATATGCTTGCAGTTTAATCCACCTTCAGCATACGGACATGTACATGTCATGTTTATTATTTCTCCATCTGTCATTTCGATACATACCTGATACAATTCACTGCCTTCAACCCATGCCTTAATCCCATTTTCTTCTTTCAAGATTTCTTGCACACATTCATTTTCGTAATAATCCCATCCACGTTCTAAAATATGGCTCTTAAATAAGTACTCCCATTTCATTATTATCATCCTCGCTAAGGTTTATATGTACCAATAGAAAAATTCTTTCAAAACAATTTATCAGTATATCCTTATAAATACCTACTCTTACATTTTATATTCTATCACATATAAAACAGACAAAACGGACGGATTTTATTTTTTTATATATTTTTTCAGTATCCGTTTCTAAATCCGTTTTATTAATATTTCAAAGTTCCATATTTTATATAATTTAATTTTGCTACACTTACAACCATTTCAATTAACTGAATATCTCATCGTAGCATCCCATTTACTCATATGCCTCCATATATTTTCTTCATTTTTTTCGGACAGAACGGTTTCAGGATTATATGACAATATACTTATACTTCTATTTTCGAACAGTAATCTAAAAGAGTAATCCATTACTATGGGAGTTATTTGGTCTGTAAACTAATCTTCATAGGGGATTTTAAAATAATCCAGATACTTTTTAAATTTATCCTGTGCACTAAGGCAGGTATCAAGGAGATATCCTCTTTCATTTTTCCATTCTTTCAGACCTCTATAATAGAACATTTTGAGGTTATCATCAATAATAAAGGGAACAATATTGTTTTTTAAGCACTCTTTAAATGCAATCAGCCTGCCCACACGACCATTACCATCTTGAAAGGGGTGAATGGATTCAAAGTGGTAATGAAAATCAATAATCTCCTCCAAGGTTTTTTCTTTTTTTGTATTGTACTTGCTTAAGAGTTCTTTTATCTTTGTTGAAACTTCATCCGGTGATGTAGTTTCCTGTCCGCCTACTTCATTGGGAAACTTTTTATAATCACCTACCACAAACCAATCTTTTCGACTGTCTGATGTGCCACTTTTCAAAACAGCGTGCAGCTGTTTTATAAATGTTTCATTTAAAACATACCCTGCACTATCAATCACCATATCAATGCACTTAAAATGATTTGCTGTCTCTACGATATCATCCACATTCACGGCACCTTCATCGAAGCCTATGGTATTTGTTTCAAAAATATACCGTGTCTGATCATGCGTTAGCCTACTGCCCTCAATGCGGTTAGAATTGTAAGTGAATTCAATTTGAACTTTATGATAAATTCCTCCTGATATTTTAGAAATTTTTTCTGCTTTTAAAAATTCACTCAACGTGGCAGGCACATTTGAGCGTTTATTTACTCTCTCTGGTTTTTTAGCAGTGTCAGGAATATTCCATGTTTTTCCTGATAAGAATGCACCGGAAATTTTTCCATCAGCACAATAACCGCGTACACTGCGCTGTGACACTCCCCAACGATTCGCTGCCTCAGCAACTGAAATATATCTCATTGGCTCTCCTCCCTTTGGTATATGAATATAGTATACCAAATTATCGGCAAAATTTCTATTTAAATAAGGGTAATTTCTATTTTTTTGCCGATAATGGTTTTATCCGATTCCTTCCGGGATAATGTTTAAAAAAACCCCAAGACTTATCCAGAATTAGGGTGAAAAAATAGTCAAAGATTCCCGAAAGTCACACTCCCCTACACCTGCTACATATTTATTGCCTTTCTAATATAATCCTTACATTTTCTTTCAATTCATCACTGAATTCTTCAAGATCGTCAAAATTTATTACACCGTCACTAACCAGAGAAACAATATCCCATATCATTGTAGACTTTTTTAATTCCATACGAACACCTGGTGTTTTTTTATCATTATTAATTCTTTTTTCTAATTCCCAAAATTTGGTTGATGCGGGCAAATCCACGTATAAAAACTCCGAATATTGCTCAATGAGTCTTTCCATATAATCTTCCTGCCACCCAGATATTTTTTCTCTATAAAGTTTCCAATCTTCTTTCGTTGGTTCTATCATTTTTCCCTCTCTTCGCATCCATTTTTAGAATTATTCATCACTTTTCCTGTTCTACACTCTGAAACCGAATCATCCGCAGGACTTTGTACCCAACTTGTTCCATCAATATATTCATACTTTTTCAAAGCAGCAATCCCATTGTCAATTGTTATTTTTCCTACTTTAATGACCTTTCTTCAGTCGATTCACCATCATCATATATTTTCCTCCTCATAGCATAGCAGTCGGTATCACCAACCGTTGCCACATAGGTCAAATACTCAACTACTGAGCTATGAATGGTTATTTCATCTTTCTTTTTTGCATGATGCTCCTTCAATTTCATATAATAGTGTTTGCTATTTGAAATCGAGAGCATTCTTATTCGCCCATTCCTCAAAGATTTGAATGTAAACATCTCCACAGGCATCTATAAAATCATCATATAAATTCAATTCGTGAAGCTTATCCAGATATGCGTCCATATATTAATTTCGTCTTAAGATGTCAAATAATTGTTTCCGAATTTCTTTGTCTTCCACATATCTCACCTGGCAGTTCATGATGTATACGATTGCAGCGTTCACACCTTAATCTTCTGATTACAAGCATCTTTTTAGTTCCATCATCTTCTATTATTCCTCTTTTTCGGCTACCTATTACATTTAATAAATGTTCACAGATTGGGCAATTTGAATTTTCTCTACTCCTTATTAAAAAAAACCAGGTTTACTCTTGTCATCTACCCAATAATTGTGTATAATTACCATAGTTGTTGGGGGCATCCTCGGTGGCTGTGCTAGTACACAGTTATCATTAAGGGGATGCTTTTCCTTTCTTTTTTATGGTCATTATACTCGGCTATTCATGGACATGCAAGTCCGGTAGCTTTTGGATAAATTTTGGCGGTAGAAACAGTAATTCTCCATAGTGATTTAGGAAGTTTGTCAACCGAAAATTAGGTCAAAAGACCATTCAATTTTAGGTCACTTTCTTGTTAATAAATGTGCCTCTGAAAATTGTACAAAGGCACAATCTTTTTAAATGATTAGTTTATCAAAATTCATTGATGCTCCACTTTCTCTTAATGTTTCTCTTAATCTGTAAGAATCACCTTCCATATTAACTAATATGGCTTTGTAGGTAAGCCTGTCTATCATTGCACTTGTAACTGTAGGATCACCGAAAACTTCAACCCATCGTTCAAATGAAAGGTTTGATGTAATTATGGTAGATTTTCTTGAGTGTTATTGCAAAATCCAGCCGCCGCTCTGTGAATCTCC
>DCDU01000102.1 GCA_002316585.1 Firmicutes bacterium UBA1047
ATTTTTCTGAAAAAACACTCAGAAAAATGGGGTTAGGGCATCTTAAAATCCTAAATTTTCACCGACCAATATTACTTTAATTCTATTTTGAGGTTTGCAGAATCTTGTTACAAGGATTTGACCGCACATTGTATCGCTCATTGTGCATTCTGTGCATTTCCCTGTGAAATGGCATGGAGTTTTCGAATTTGTCCTGAATGTGTTCGGAACAGTAGAATCCAATCTTGCTCTCTTCAGGGCAGCATCCAAATCCGTAACTATTTTATTCATTCCGGCAATTACTATAACACTGTCAGGACCATAGCAGTATGCGGCAAGGCGGTTGCCGTTTCCGTCAATATTTAAAAGTTCTCCGTCCATTGTAATTGCATTGACACTTGTAAGGAACACATTAGAGGTCAAAGCTTTTTTCATAAGCTTTACTTTTTCTTCTGGGTCTGATACTTTATCCCTGTCGATAACAGTTATGCTTTTTTCTTGTAGAAGTTTCTTGATTCCAATCTGATCAATAGTAGTGGAACCGCCCCATCCTACAGTATCGTCCTGTTTAATCATTGACATGGCTTTTTCTACGGCTTCTTCTATTGTTTCGCAATAGAAGCCCTCCATATTTCTTCTTTCAAGATTTTTTATAACGGCAGCACTTTTTACTTTATATCCTTCCTTTACAAAATCCATAGCTTCCTCCCCTACATATTCTTGTCTATAATTATATAATAATTTACAAGATAATTCAACGCAGAAATTGATCATTAATCAACTCAATATAAATATCCGTATCCGGTTTAGAGAAACTTATATTCTTATCCGCGATGGAATAAAACCTGACGCTACTAAAGGAAATAACATTTATTGATATATAATATCTAAGGTGATATACTAAAATCAACCAAATAATATACGGAGAGGATAACATGAAAGTACACGAAAGATTTTTAAATTATGTAAAAATTGACACACAGTCCGTACCGGAAGCAGAAAAAATTCCAAGCAGTGAAAAGCAGAAGGACTTAGGCAGACTGCTTGTTGAAGAAATGATATCAATAGGGATTAAAGATGCATACATGGATGTAAACGGATATGTATACGGCACTGTAGAAGGAAACACAGATGCACCTGTTATTGGGTTTATTGCTCACATGGACACATCTCCCGACATGGCAGGAAACAATGTTAAGCCTAAAATAATATATAATTATGATGGCAGTGACATAGTGCTGAATGAAGAAAAACAAATTATTATGAAGACGGAAATGTTTGAGCATCTGTTAAAGTACAAGGGACAGGACATAATTGTAACCGACGGAACAACACTTTTAGGTGCCGATAACAAGGCAGGCATAGCTGAAATACTGTCAATGGCAGAATATTTCATCAGCAATCCCCAAATTAAACACGGTACAATTAAAATTGGTTTCACTCCGGACGAGGAAGTAGAAAGCGGGGCTGATTTATTCAATGTTGAAGAATTTAATGCCGACTACGCATACACGGTGGACGGCGGAGAAATCGGAGAATTGGAATATGAGAATTTCAATGCGGCAAGTGCAAAGGTAACAATTAACGGAGTTAATATTCATCCGGGCTCGGCTAAAAATAAAATGAAAAATTCCATACTGATTGGAATGGAATTCCACAACATGCTTCCTGTATATGAAACGCCTGAAAATACCGAAGGCTATGAAGGATTCAGCCTTTTGAACGATATGTCTGGAAATGTTGAAAAGACACTTTTGGAATATATAATCCGTGACCACAGCATGGAAAAATTTAATGTTAAAAAAGAAAGATTTGAAAAAGTTGCAGCTTATTTAAATGAAAAATATGGGCAGGGAACAGTGGAGTTAAAATTAAAAGATTCATACTTCAATATGAAGGAAAAAATCCTTCCCCATATGCACATAATTGAAAATGCTAAAAAAGCAATGGAGAATATCGGAATTAAGCCTAATGTGGTTCCCATAAGAGGAGGAACCGACGGAGCAAGATTGTCCTACATGGGCTTACCATGTCCAAACTTATGTACCGGCGGACATAACTATCACGGCAGATACGAGTACATACCAATTCAATCTATGGAAAAGGTTGTGGAATTGTTAATTGAAATAGCTAAGATTTAAATAAAAGGGGAGCACACCTCTTAAATGGATAAAAGACCGGCGCAAAGGCTGGTCTTTATGTTATCACTTTCTTACTTTCTTTAAAATTCCCGTGTAGGTGTCATCGAATACTGCAGGATTTTTCTTGTACATTTCAAATGTTTTGATTATGTCATAATCATTCAGCCCTTCAACGAAGGCTCTTTCCTTTTCACCCAAGAAGTTAAGAACATACAATCTGTTTACCGAATACTTGCTGAAAATATTTTCGTAATCAGCCATGTTAACAGCCGGTTTAGGATTTTTTTCAATCATTAACAGATTTGTCAGCTCAACAACCTTTGTCTGGTTAAAAGGTAATGGCATACTACTTAAGTATCTGTACAAGGTTGTGTCCTTATACAATGAAAAACTGTAGCTTCCGAAACTGTAATTTCTAAAATCTACTAAAGATATATCCGCATTCAGGTCAAAGTTTAAATCCAACAATATTCCTTCTCTCTTGGATTTAAACTTTGACCTGAA
>DCDU01000067.1:0-6667 GCA_002316585.1 Firmicutes bacterium UBA1047
CAACAACTATTTTACACTAAGGTCATCTTAAGCAACAGCAGCGGAATAAGCAAAATTTACATTGTTAATAAATCATTAGTATGCTATAATTTCTTTTATGCAAGGAGGTTTTTTATGGTTTCTGCGGATACTTTTAAAAGAGGTTTTAAAAACGGTATAAATACACTGATAGAATTATCTAAATTATTAATTCCTGTCTATATTGCGGTCCAGGTGCTTTCTGCTTCCGGACTTTTAAATATAATAGCTGAAATATTTAAGCCTTTAATGTCGTTGTTGGGACTTCCGGGGGAAGCCTCATTAGTAATAATCTTAGGCTATTTTTTGGGAACATATGCCGCTTTGGGAGCAATTGCCGCAATAGAGCTTACCGCAGTTCAAATAACGACAATAGCCATTATGCTTTCAATTTCACACAATTTGATAACAGAATCGGCAGTTGTTAAAAAATTAGGTGTGAGCGCAGGTGCCAGTATCGCTGTAAGGGTATTTTTTTCAATCTTAATGGGATTTTTGTATCATAGGATATTGGGGTGATATCATGAATGGAATTATAGAATTAATAATTAATTTGTTAAAATTCATATGGGATATAGGAAAGTTTTTAATTCCTATTATGATTATAATAGAAATATTTAAGGATACAAAATTAATTGACAAAATATCCAACCTTTTTAATCCTGTTTCAGAATTCTTTACATTAAGCAAGACGTCGGGAGTATCGCTGTTGTTTGGCTTGTTTTTCGGGCTTACCATCGGAGCGGGCGCCATCATCCAAAGTGTAAAAGACTACAATGTTGATAAAAGAAGTGTTTTTTTAATCAGCATGTTTTTATCCACGTGTCATGCTGTATTTGAAGATTCATTTATAATGGGAGCTGTTGGTGCAAATATTTTACATTTGCTGATTGCAAGATTTATTTCCGCAATACTAACAACCTTTATATTATCAAGAGCAATAAAAAAAGAACCAAATGATGAAATAGGAATGGGGACATACCTGTAAGGAATATCCCCATTTGTTGCGTGACCTACCGGCTATTTTTCAGAAAAAAGACTCTGAAAAATGGGATTAGGTCAAATCCTTAAGCTCAGTTTCGTCTCCGCTGTAAACAGCAAATTTATTATATCCGTATCCTTGGAATTGATTTAATTGCTTGCCTAATTTTTTGGCTTTTTCATACACTGATACAGCATAACCTGTTTCCCGTAAACTTTCCGCTTTTGCAAGAACATCAATATATCTGTCTGTTGAATCAAACAAAAGCACTACCTTTTCCAAATCGGGAACTTTAAAGTTTTCTTCCATAAGCTGGTTTACTAATCTTTCAAAACCAATTGAGAAGCCAATTGCAGGTATTTTCTCGCCTATGAAGTTTCCGACCATTTCGTCGTATCTTCCACCGCCGGCAATGGAATAACCTAAGTTCTTATATGCAATTTCAAATATTGAACCCGTATAATATCCCATTCCCCTTATTAAAGTAAAGTCAAATTCAACATCATATTTTCCGTTTGCATATATATTGGAATCATCTAAAATTTCCTTTACTTCCAAAACAACTTCCTCAGGAACTCCGTATTCCTCTAAGCACTCTGTTCCTTTCTCGTTAATGCTTTCCAATGCTGTCATTAACTTTTCAACCGATACGCTGTTGAAGCTTTTCTCACTTAATTCTTTTTTGACGCCGCTCATGCCGATTTTGTCCAACTTGTCTACTATGATGCAAACTCCGTCAAATTCTTCTTCGGTAAATCCGCAGTTTAATATAACAGATTTAAGTACACGTCTGTCATTGAAACGCACAGCGAAATCCGTTACATTTAGGGCTGTAAGCGCTTTGGCTGTCGTTGCAATAAGCTCTAATTCAGCAGCCTTGGTACTGTCTCCGATTATATCAATATCGCATTGCTTGAAGCTCCTGTATCTTCCTTTCTGAGCTCTTTCGGCTCTGAATACATTGCCGACCTGCAGCGCCTTGAATACGGATGGCAAGCTTGCCCGGTTGTTGCAGTAAAAACGGCTTAACGGAACAGTCAGGTCGTATCTGAGACCTAAATCAGCCAAGTCTTCCTCGGCTAAGCTTTCTTTTTCGAAATTCAGCTTATCCCCTCTTTTTAAGATTTTATAGATAAGCTTTAGATTTTCTCCGCCTTTGCTTCCTATTAAGTTTTCTATATTTTCCACAACCGGTGTTTCAATAAGCTCAAAGCCGCTTCGCTTGTATGTATTGACTATTACCCCTTCCACATAGTCTCTTATTTCTTTTTCACGAGGGGTTATATCTCTCATTCCCTTTGCAGGGTTTAAATTTACTTTCATTTTGCCTCCTGTCTTTTGTTAATATTACCAAATAATTGTTTCAATATCAATATTTTTTGTTAAATTTATCATTGCTGAATACCTGTGAATGAGACTGCGAGATGCCCTGACAATTGCATGGTTAGCTCAAATGTGTTTCTAAAAATTGTTTGTTTATTTCTTCCGGCACTAAGCTTCCGCCGGTTGCCCAGGCTGTATGGACTGCATTATGCATTACATTTTCAAGGTTGTGATTCTTTATATATTGTCTTCCTTCTTCTGTACTTTCTAATTTGACACAGCCTTCAAAAGCGGCGCATGCGGATGGCTCTATATTTATATTTTCCGTCTCACTGAGGCGGCGCATATAGTCGTATAGCTTATAATCATCTACGGTAAATACTCCTCCTAAAATATAGTCCATCATTTTCCCAACCAATTTGGAAGGTCTTCCCACCGCTAAGCCGTCAGCATGGGTTTTGCCGTCTATTCCCAAATCCCGGACTGAAATATCATTGTGAAGCCCTGTAGCCATACCTATCAGCATGCTTGGCGCATGAGTCGGCTCCACAAAGAAGCAGTGAACATTGTCCTTATATACAGATTTAAGCCCGTATGTAATACCTCCCGGTGCCCCTCCCACACCGCAGGGAAGATAAACAAACAACGGGTTGTTTTCATCAATAATTATATTCATGTTATTCAGCTGTTTATCAAGTCGCCTTGCCGCAACGCTGTAGCCTAAAAATAAGTTCATCGAATTTTCATCGTCAACAAAGTAACTCATTGGGTCTTGGTCGGACAATTTACGGCCTTCTTCCACTGCTTTTGAAAAGTCGCTGTCATATTCCACAACTTTTGCTCCCTTTGCTCTTAACAAATCCTTTTTCCACTGCTTTGCATCTGCCGACATATGTACTGTTACATTAAATCCCAAGGCAGCTGATGTTATGCCTATGCTTAATCCTAAGTTGCCCGTAGAGCCTACCTGAATTTTATATCGGCTGAAAAAGTCCCTGTATTTTTGCTCCGCCAATATGGAATAATCGTCGTCCTCTTTTAATATTCCATGTTTAAGCGCCAATGTTTCCGCATACTTTAAAACTTCATAAATACCGCCTCTTGCTTTCACACTTCCTGCAATTGCCAGGTGACTGTCCATTTTAAGCAAAAGTTTTCCCGAAATATCAGCTTTATACAGCTCCTTAAGCTTGTTTTTCATACTGTTGATTTCTTTTATCGGGGATTCGATTATACCATGAGAAGGAATTGTTTCCGGAAATACCTTTTCAATCAGGGGAGCAAATTTTTCAAGCCTCTTTTCTGCGTCGTCAATGGCTGCAATATCCATGTTTATTGCAGTTGAGGCTTTTTCATAAGGCAGTATTTTAGGGTTGAGCCAGAATACTTCCTTTAATTCCGATATGCTTTTCAGATTTGGATATTGGTTTAAAATTTGGTTTTGCATATATCCTCCTTCGCTAAATATTAATTAATGGTACGGGGACACCCTTTTAATTTATGATGACTTTCCGAGAGATAAGGGGGATGTCCCCGAGTGTTATACTTTGATTTTATCCATTATATCATAGGTTAATAATTTATTATATTAAAATTTCTTCTGTTGTAGTGATTATTTGCGCTGACTTAATTTCCGCAAGATCACCCTTGGAAGTGTTGAATATATTTTCTGTTATGATTGACTCCATAACTGCCCTTACTTCAGCTTCTGCCAAACCTTCCTTAGGCTCGTCAACAGTCATGGAAGATTTTGCTCCCTGGGCTGTCAAGAAAGCCATAACCAACTTTTTAGCCATTATATCACCCCTTTCATACAGACTGATATCTAATTATATTTCTTTAACCAATTCATATTCATCGTATCTCTTGATGTTAGACAACTCATATACTTGCAAGTCTGAAAATGCAACACCTAAATTGTACAGGTTTTCATTTTGAATTGCCGGCTTAACATTGCTTAAGGTTTTGCTTTTGGTTATAGTTTTGTTGTTGTCATCTACTCCGGCGTTAACAACTATTTTTAGTTTTGAATTTGCCTGATTTGTAATAACTGCCATTTTATCACCTCCCATTTTGGTCTATAACTATATAGCAATTATCGGCTCATTGTATTGCTTAAACTCTCAAATCATGTTAATATATACATAATGATGCAACTCAAGAGGTAGTTATGGACAAGTCATTGGTAAAGGGAATTAAAGCTGTAATCAATGAAATTGCAGGCTACGACTATATAAGCAGAGTTAAATATGTGATTTTCTTGGTATGCAGTGAATTATATCAATTGAAAATCAGCGGTTGCTGCACAGAATCAAATGATACGGCAATTTTCAAGGAATATAACAATTTTGATCTTAACGATGACAATGCAAAAAAAAGAATTGTTGAATTAATGTCTAAAAACACTCAAGGTATTGGAACCTCAGACTTATACCCTGCCTTACTGTATGAGGAATTGCTTACCTGCAAAGAAAAAAAACCTTTGGGGCAGGTATATACTCCCCTTGAAATAATTGGCAGCATGCTTGACCAGGTATTTCAAATTAAGAATATTGATAAAAATATTAAAATTTTAGACCCTTCCTGCGGCGGGGGGTATTTTCTGATTGAATTATACAAATATATAAATAATGCATGTCCCGAAATAGATAAAAAATATATTATTGAAAATATGCTATATGGCATAGATATTGATAACTTTTCAATATTCTTAAGCAAAATGGGACTTATTTTGCACAGCGGTTTAAATGACGTTGAATTTAATGTTTATAATGCTGATTTTTTGGCTGACAACTTAAATATAGGCAATTTTGATATAATAATAGGCAATCCCCCCTATGTGGGACATAAAAACATGAACATGGAATACAGAAAAATTCTTTATGAAAAATATTCCGATGTATATTACAATAAAGCCGATATCTCTTATTGCTTTTTTAAAAAAGGAAAAGATGTGCTGAAATCAGATGGCATCATATCTTTTATTACTTCACGCTATTTTATGGAAGCTCTTTATGCGGATAAACTGAGAAATTTTTTAAAAAATAAATTTAATATTGTAACTATTTTTGATTACAACGGAAACAAAGTGTTTAAAAGGGCCATGATCAGCCCGGCAATAGTAACATTATCAAATTCATGGAACAAAAATATGTTTACATACGTCAAAAAGAGCAATGATATTTTCGAATCTTATGAATATAGGCAAGACAAACTGAAGGATTCCGGGTGGATTATATTAAAGGATGAAGAAGAAAAGCTTTTTGAGAAAATCGACAGCATTTCAAACATTTACATCAAGGATATCTTAACTATCAGACAAGGAATTATAACAGGCTGCGATAAAGCTTTCGTAGTTGATGAAGAAGTTATCGAAAAATATAAAATAGAGAGTTTTCTGCTCAGAAAATGGATTAAAAACAGCAACATATCAAGGAATGCAGTCAAATATAATAATTTGTACCTGATTTATTCAGATATTATAGAAGATGAGAAATATTGTCCCAACGCAATTAAGTATCTGCACAATTTTAAGGATACGCTTATGAACAGACGAGAATGCGTCAAGGGATTTCGTAAATGGTATGAGCTTCAATGGGGCAGAAATAAATCTGACTATGAAAATCCGAAAATAATTTTCCCGTATAAATCAAAACAAAATAGCTTTTATTATGATGACAAAGCATATTTTTGCAGTGCCGATATTTATTTGATGAATAATTTTTCAGAAGATGTACCTTTGAACTATTTGATTTCCTACTTAAATTCCGATATATTTGAGTTTTATTTAAAATGCCATGTTAAAAAGGTAGGGATGGATATTTATGAATATTATCCAAATAAATTGAATTATTTAAAGATTTATTTGCCTCAGGAAAACATTGCACAAAATTTTTCTCACTTAGGAAAATTTAGCATTGAAATATTGCAAAAAAAGGTGTTTAATATTGATGAGAAGGAGGTAAATATAATTAAGAACTATTTATATAAGAAGGTGATGACGCAAATTGAGGAAATTTAAAAAGCTATTATTATCAATTATTATTTTTATTGTGTTGTCCATTCAGCCGGCCATGGCGAAAACTGTATTCTATGATACTTTTAATCATTGGGCGGAAAGTGATATCAATTTTGCATCCAATACCCTTAAGGTTTTTAAGGGTTACGGTGATTTCACATTCAGACCGGAAAATAACATTACCAGGGCAGAATTTATTGCAATACTGGCAAGAACAGCTTACAGACAGAACCAAATGAAAGAAATTTATACCGGTGATATGTCATATAGTGACATGTCGGATAAACATTGGTCTTATACCTTTATTATTTCTATGAATGAACATT
>DCDU01000067.1:6869-6992 GCA_002316585.1 Firmicutes bacterium UBA1047
GAGGAAACGGCAGCACTCTTAGCAGCCTTCTGCAAGAATGCCATATATGACAATCCCCTCAGTTTCAACGATGTACCTGCAAGCAGCAAGTATTACAATATAATTCAAAGACTTACCAATGCC
>DCDU01000175.1:0-2500 GCA_002316585.1 Firmicutes bacterium UBA1047
TTCTACCGTATAGCTTAAGTCTGTTCTCTTTTCCCACTGTGCAAATAGCGTTACATTTGATGCTGAAATATTAAATGTTGCTCCTGACGCATATGATGTTCCTGAGCCGTCTGCACTTGTGTTCCATCCTGTGAATGTATAACCTGTTCTAACAAGATCACCTTGCTCTTTGACAATTACTTCATCATTAAGTTTATATTTTTTACTATCAGTAGGTGCAGTTCCACCTGTATTTCCATTACCATCATAGATTACATCATATTTCCCTACTACATATCCAAAATACACTGTGTGGTTTTGTTTGGAAGCGTTAATAGTAACTTGTGTAGGATTTGTATTTCCACCCTCTAAACTTGACTTTTCAGAATACTCATATCCTTCTATCCCGGGAAGCCCGGATAACGGTTCAGTTTCAACCCCATAATCACCATATGGTAGAATATTACTATCACTATGATAATAATAAGTTTGAGCTAATTCTTTAGCTAAATCTGGTCTATCGGCTTCGTTTCCATTTTCCGCCAAGGGTTTTCCAGCTTCATTTACAAGATAGGCAACTATTTTTATACTTCCATTCTTTCCTACGGACACTTCAGGTACTTCAAATTCCTTAATCACATTTGGATTATTATTTACATCCGTATAATTAATTTCTGTAGTACCATTAGTCGGATGCTTAACTCCTCCCTTAGCATCTGAATGTATGTCAACAAAATAGGTCATGGTAGCAGGTGAATCTTCAACTACGTTACCCACATCCCAAGTTATAGTATAAGGATGCACATTTTCAACTTTAGTTATTGATCCTTGTGAAATAATTATGTCTGCTGCCGCCAGTTCCTCAGGAGTAGCTTCACTTTCTACAACCCACTTATAATCATTTGGGTTATTCATTACTAAATCGAACTTTTCTCCCATAGGATCTGTTACTATCGCACCTCTTGCCGCATATGCTATATCCCCAGCTACACTTTTAAATACTTCCTTCAAAGAGTCAACTTCAGCAGTATGAGCCTTTCCTGGGCTAGCTATGTCTTCCAAAACGTCATTTCCCGTATTCCCTGCACTTAAGGCAACCGTATATATAGTCTGCCCTAATCCTTTAGCAATTCCAGCCTCTGAAATTGCAGCATTGCCTGAATTATAATACATTCTTTTATCATCATGGTAATCTTTCCATATCCTTAAGTCATTACCATTTCCATCTGTTTTTTCGTAATTAAAATCGTTGACTGAAGAATTTTTAGGATTTTCGTATGCATTATAAACCAATCCGTCTCCAGCAGGATATCGCAAGGTATATTTAGAATAATCAGTCATAGCATATCCATAAGTAGGTTCGCCATCACTTAAAAGAACTATATTCTTGCTTTCAGCTGTACTCCCATTAAAAAGTTCTTTTGCCCTCTTTAAGGCTATTTGCGTAAAAGTTCCTCCAAACGGAACTATAGTACCGTCATTATTACCACCATTAAGAAAATTTAGAAGAGCATCTTTGCCTGAAGAGTCTACAAAACCCGAATGCACGGTTATGGCTTCCGAAGATTGCTTCTTAGCTTTATAATCGCTGGAATATGATACTAAGGCAATTCTCGTGCTTTTATCTTCCGAATCTGACAGCAATGTATTTATAAATAATTTTGCTGCAGTTTTTGCTGCTAACATTCTATCATCGTTTTTCATACTTCCGGAGCGGTCAATTACCAGGACTATATCAGAAGTCTTTTCAATATTTTTTCCTTCAACCTTAAGGTCAACCTTCCATCTGGAATCAAATCCTTCTACTTTCTGTGCACCTTTAACCAAATTAATAGCTCCGGGATCATCCCAAATAATTTCGTCCCCTTCCTCAGCCATAGCCAAACCTCCCGGCAGTCCCGGCATCACCATCATCAACGCAATTACAAAGCAAATTACTTTCTTAAACAGATTCTTATTCATGATTTGTCCTCCTTTCTTTAATATTTTTGTTTCCTTGCTGCTATTTCTATTGTCCTTTAAGGAATTATCATTAATCATTCTGTAAAATTACACCTCCTTTCTATTGCTTTAATAATAATCTTGTATTTTAATATATAGAAACAACTTGCCGTTGAAGGCAGTTGTTACTAACGAATATGAGATTCTTCACCTGCGGTTCAGAATGACACGCTGCTCCGCAGCTTATTCATGGCAATGGCGAGGGGTCTGAGCCCCCGGATTTATCCTAATAAAAAAAGCTACAAAATAAATTTGATTTTTTTATTTTGCAGCCGAACTATCATAGTATTAAAATACTGTAGACTTCTAAGCTTTGCGTCGCTATCTTTCGATAGCTTTGCCCATATTAATTTTATTCGTTAAAAAGTGTTTATCAGTAGTGTAAGATATATATACCACCATTCTATAATCGTAAACATAAATTTTATATTGCTTTTTCCTGCCCTTCCATTACATTAATAAATATTTCCGCAAGTATAGGATCGAATTGTCTGCCGGACTGTTCCTTTATTTCTTGCAG
>DCDU01000175.1:2612-12601 GCA_002316585.1 Firmicutes bacterium UBA1047
GACTGTTCCTTTATTTCTTGCAGGGCTTCGTTTTTTGTCATTCTTGTTTTGAATGGTCTGTCATTAACCATAACATCATAAGCATCCGCTAATGCAAAAATTCTTGCCGCCAAAGGTATTTCGTCATTTTTTAAAAGTCCCGGATAGCCTTTGCCATCCCATCGTTCATGATGTATCAGAATCAATTCATCAATCGGAGATGCATCCTTAATTTCTTTTGCTATATAGTAGCCTATTTCACTGTGTCTTTTTATGTCCTCCCATTCTTCGCTGTTTAACTGACCTTGTTTTTGGAGAATACTCTTTGATATTCCGATTTTCCCGATATCATGGAATTCGCATAAAAGTCTCAGTTCTCCCCGCTCTGTTTCAGAAAGCCCTAATGCACCTGCCATCATCATTGTAAGCTCTTTCAGTCTGTCATAATGGGATTTAGTTTCGTAAGTGATTTTTTCAAGCCTGTTTTTTAAGAAGTAAATCATCGAAAGCTTAGCTTCCTTGCTTTCCTTCAGCTTGTTGAAATACATTCTGTCTTCTGCTTTTTTCAATACTTTTTCTATATCTTCATCTTTTGATTCTTTTGATTCTTTTGTTGCAGTTCCAAAGCTTATACTGATTTTCAAAAAATCCAAAGGATTGACTTCACATTTATGTTTTATTCTGTCGATGATTTCCGATGCTGTTTCTCCCGATGTCTTCGGCAGCAATGCCAAGAATTCATCTCCTCCGACCCTGCATATTATATCTTCTTCCCTAAATGAACTAATCATGATTTCAGCGGTCCTTTTCAGAACACTGTCGCCCATTCTATGCCCGAATGCATCATTTATAAGTTTCAAGCCGTTTATGTCTCCCATTATTATACTGATTGGAAGCTGTCGGTCAGTGTCTAACCTTGAAAGCTCTTCTTCAAAAAAGTTTTTGTTGTATAAGCCGGTGGTAAAATCCCTGTAAAATAGTTTTTCTCTGTCTTTTAAATCATAAATTTTATCATTTAAGATGTCCGAATCAATAAATGATTGACTGCTTTGCCTGATATCAGTTATATCAATATAATATATAATCAAATCACAATCATTGGTTTCGGCATGTATTACTATAAGATACCAGCGACCTATTTCTTTTAAATATATTTCATACTTAATTTTAGATTTAGGTGTCATAGCGAAATACAAATCCTTAAATCTTAGCGTATCTGAATTGTCAACCGCTATTTCGGAAAATTTTTTACCTAAAATAAGCTCAGGGCTAATTTTTGATACATCATAGAAAGCATCACTTATGTACATCAATACATAATCTTCAAAATTTCCATCCTTGCAGTATATTGCCTTAATTTTTAAATAAAAATCATTTCCTGAAGGATACTCCACTTCATCACCCCGTTAAGCTGTTAATGGTTTGCTTATTCTCATTATACATTTATACAATTACAATTCTATTTTTTAATAATTTATTATTAATCACATTTTAATTACATTTTAATTACGTACTGCATTTTAATTACATACTATCCCAAAAACAGCTATATTCTTCCTTAATCTATGCAATCATTGTTATTTTTGACTGATAATGGTTAAAAGTTATTGATTATTGATTCAGTACAGTTTTCTGCTGTTTCTGAGCAAGCATGGCTTCCATCAAATATATGTGGATATTTTCTTCATAAGGCTCAATAAGAAGTGCTTCTTCGCACAATGCTATAATTTTATCGCCCTCATTTGTTTCTTTCAGTATATTTATTAGCTTGCAGAATGTTTTTAGGTACAGGCGCTGATAATAGTTTCTTGCGGGAACCAGCCAAATTTCATATGAATTGTCTGCAAAATACAGACCTCTGTAAAGTTTTAAAGCTTTTTCGTAAAAATCCGCAGCTGTCTTTATATTATGTCTTTGTTCCAAATCACCTTGCTTTATAAGACTTTCAAATTCATCTACATCTATTACGGTATTTTCTCCTATCTTAAGGATATAGTATCCGTTGGTAAAATCGATTGTCAAGTATTTGGATTCCTCTGCATTTTCCGGCAAAAAATCTTTAATTATCTTCTTCAATCTAAATATTTGAGTGTGAAGCATATTTTTAGGATCATCAGAATCAGTATCTGACAATAAGTTGTCAATAATAGTTTCAGCCAACAGTTTTTTATTCTTAAAGGTAAGAAAATACTCAAACAGTTTATAAATTTTATATGTATGTTCTGACTGCCTGAGAACATACTGCCCTTCTGTTTTTATGTCAAGCTCACCAAGCGTATTGATAAATAGCTTCATAATTACCCCCAGATATTTTCGTAATCCTTGCAAATTTCCAAAATCAATTCAAAGCTTTTTTCTCCGATGTTGCGAAGATCTTTGATTCTTTCAGGTGAATCCCGCATTATAGCACAAAGCATCCCCATATCTGTTATACCTGCACGGTAAATTTGTCTGCCGATATATCGTGTGCTGATTCTATTTGTACCCTCCGGTATTGCATGCTGCTCGAAGTATTCTAAAATATCCACTTATTGCACCTCCGTATTATAACTTTTTATATTGCAATTGCTATTGTCATTTACAAGACCTTTTTTTAGTAGATTAATTATACTACGTAAAGCCGGTAAATAAATAACCTGTTATGTTTAATCATCCAACGAATTTAGTTATTGACAAAGGAAGTAAAATATGCATGCATTTAATTTGCTTGCTTTTTTAAATAGAAAGCTTATATGTTTATTGTATTTTTAAGTTTCTCTTCTTTTTTTGAAAGAAATAGGTTAAAATAATATATATAAATTTAGATGAAGGTGCCTAATGGATAAAATTTTGCAGATAGCAATATGTGAAGATTTTGCAGCAGATGCCGAACACCTGCTGTATTGCATTAAGCAGAGCAGCATCGAGACAAACTGCCGGTTGTTTTCAAAAGGGGAAGATTTCCTTGCTTCTTTTACGGCAGGACGATTCGATGTGATTTTCATGGATATTTATATGAATGGGATAACAGGAGTTGAGGTAGTCCGGAGAATACGTGAGACTGATGAGAACACAGTTATTGCTTTTACTACCACAAGCTTAGACCACACTCTTGACAGCTATCGCTTAGGAGTTTTAAAATACATAGAAAAACCTGCAACTCAAAAGGATACTGATGAAACCTTAGAAATGGCATTGCTGAAACATAAATCCGCCGCATATATTACTTTGCTCATAGACGGCATTCAAAAAGAAATTCCCTTAGACTCCATCCTGTATTTCGAGCATCAGAATCATGCCGTAACAGTCAATCTTACTTACGACGTCTTGCGTACAAGTCAGACTGTTAAATTAAAAGACATAGAGGCAAAGCTGCCTTCACCGCCTTTTCTGCGCTGCCATCATAGCTATATTGCAAATATTAAATATGTACAGAGTCTTGATAGAGAGCTGAGAACATTTACCATGAAAAACGGAGGCAAAGTATATATCCGTAGGCAGGATCTGAAAAAAGCAGCAGAGGCTTATGAAAACCATTTGTTTCAGATGGCAAGGAGTGATGGGCAATGAGTAGAAAAACGATTAGAAAACTATCAGCAATATTATTTTCCGTTATACTTGCAGCAGCTCTTTTAGTAATGTATTGGTTTTCTCTTCAACATATACTTGTTCCTCCCTCATTTACGGGAAATATACAAAAAATTGAGAATGTTACATATAAGGCGGGTACAGAAACAGGCAATATAACGCTGCCTGCAAAACTGAAAAATTTACCTCCCCGAACACCTGTAACATTATATGCTCGGGTGATACCGAACTCCGGACAAACTCTCCTGATTAAAACGGTTTTTGCCCCTCTTAAGGTGTTTGCGGATGATGAACTGATTTTCCAATGTGGACATGAGGGAGAATATCCTCCTTATATGAATGATCCTCCGACCATAATCTCAACCGTTCAGCTTCATCATAGGGACGAGGTCTTATCTCTGAGGGTGGAATATCTTTCCCCCACACAAAGGGATGTGTTTTCACTGCCTGCAATTTATGTGGGCGACGATGCATCACTTTTGAACAAGCTGTTTTATGAAAACGGATTTACTCTGCTGTTCTCCTTGTTGCTTATATTAATGGGATTGGTTATGGTGCTTGTAAAATTTACCATATTCAACAAGGTTTCTGCAGGTTCTTCTTTCCTGTGGCTCGGTTTATTTTCTCTGTCGGGAGGAACGTGGGCTTTTGGAGAATGCGACTTATCGGCATTTTTGCTTCCTTACCATTCTCTTTTATATACTATGGCATATATGGGGTTATTTTTATTGAGCATTCCGTTTTTAAATTTCGGAATTGTTATTTTAAATCCAAAAAACAAGCTTCTGATTAAGGTTATGCTGTATATTCATTACATTTCCGTGGCAGCGGTTATTTTGCTGCAGCTTTCGGGCATAATGGACTTTTCTCGCAGCCTTTATTGGTTTCATATTATAACACCCTTGGCTTTTGTGGTGTTTGCCATCTACCTTTTATGGGAATATTTTATGTATCGAAGCCATGGAGCACGTCAATTTGGAGTGCCGGTCATGATTCTTGCAATATCAACTGTTCTCGAACTTTTGAATTACTATTTAAGCACAACTTATACATTTACTATGTATTTCCAGTTAGGTGTCCTTATCTTTATCATTTCATTGGGCATTATAAGCGGAAATTATGTACGGCGGTCATTTAGTGCCTTGGCAGAAAAAGCACGTTTAGAATATGAAGTTGAAGCAATTGAGCGGCAGCTTGATATGCAAAGGCAGCAGTATGCCAAAATAACCGAGCATAACCAGGTCATAAAAGCCCAAAGACACGATTTGCGGCATCACATTGCCGTAATCAAGGGCTACAACAACTCAAACAACAAGGAAGGGCTGAGTTTGTATCTTGATAATCTATTGAAAGATATTCCTTCTGACAATGGAATTATTCTTTGTGAGAATTTTGCAGTTAATGCTGTGGCATCCCACTATTTTTCACTGGCACGGAATCACGGAATAAACATTTCCATAAAACTTGCAATTTCTTCTAAAAATGGGCTTATACAGGACAGCGACTTATGCATCATAATAGGCAACCTGTTGGAAAATGCCATCGAATCATGTATAAAAGTTGCCCCAAGCGAAAGATTCATCAGAATTAACAGCCGTATGCACTATGGTACTCTTATTATTACGATGGATAACAGTTTTTATGGAAAGCTTAACGAATGTGAAGGGATATTTCTCTCAACCAAGCGGGAAGGTGAAGGCACAGGGCTGTCATCTGTTATTGCCATATCAAAAAAATACGGAGGAGAAGCACGTTTTGAAGGGAAAGACAATATTTTTCTGTCCTCTGTTTACTTAAATGCAGAGTAATCTCCTACCCTATCTGCTCCTCCTCTTCCATTGAATTAATAAATATTTCCGCAAGCTTCGGGTCAAACTGTCTGCCCGACTGTTCCTTTATTTCTTGCAGGGCTTCGTTTTTTGTCATTCTTGTTTTGAATGGTCTGTCATTAACCATAACATCATAAGCATCTGCTAAAGCAAAAATTCTTGCCGCCAAAGGTATTTCGTCATTTTTTAAAAGTCCCGGATATCCCTTGCCATCCCAACGTTCATGGTGTATCAGAATCAATTCATCAATCGAAGATGCATCCTTAATCTCTTTTGCTATGTAGTAGCCTATTTCACTGTGTCTTTTTATGTTCTCCCATTCTTCTCCGTTTAACCTGCCTTGTTTTTGAAGAATATTCTTTGATACTCCGATTTTTCCGATATCATGGAATTCGCATAAAAGCCTCAGTTCTTCCCGCTCTGTTTCAGAAAGCCCCAATGCATCTGCCATCATCATTGTAAGCTCTTTCAGTCTGTCATAATGGGATTTAGTTTCGTAAGTGATTTTTTCAAGCCTGTTTTTTAAAAAGTTAATCATTGAAAGCTTTGCTTCCTTGCTTTCCTTCAGCTTATTAAAATACATTCTGTCTTCTGCTTTTTTGTATATTTTATTTATATCCTCGTCAACGGATAACTTCGTTGCTGCTCCAAAGCTTATATTAATTTTTATATAATCCAAGGGATTGAGTTCACACTTCCTTTTTACTCTCTCCACAATTTTCAAAGCAGTATCTTCCGTAGTCATAGGAAGCAAAATAATAAACTCATCACCGCCTACCCTGCTTATTATGTCTTCATCCCTAAATGAATCGGTCATTATTTCTGCCGCTCTTTTCAGCACTCTGTCACCCATGCTATGTCCAAACGCATCATTAATTAATTTAAGACCGTTTATATCTCCCATTATGAGACTGATGGGCAGCTGTCTTTTGGTGTCAAGCCTCGACAGTTCTTCTTCAAAAAAGTTCTTGTTGTATAATTCTGTCAGCTTATCCCTGTACAGAAGCTTATCCCTGTCATTCAGATAATATATTTTACCTTCTGCGTCATTATTTAATAAAGATTGTCCCTGCTGTTTTATATCAGTTATATTTATATAGTATATTATCAGTTCATCCTCATAATTGCTCATATCGGTAAATGCACTTATGAGGTACCATCTTTCCAAATCCTTTATGTATAATTCATATTTGAGTTTAGACTTAGGAATAATATTAAAATAAAATTCCTTAAACCCAAATACGTCAATGTCTATTACTATTTCCGAAAATCTCTTGCCCAAAATCAGTTCCGGATTAATGTCAACAGCTTCGGTGAAAGAGTCGCTGACATAATTCAATATATAATCAATAAAGTTGCCCTCTTTATTGTATATTGGCTTAAATTTCAAGTAAAAATCATATTTTGAAGGGTATTCCACTTTATCACCTCACTGTCCCTTGCTAATTTTCCGGTATTCTTGTTCTTATTATAGCTCTCAGTAATTACATTTCTATTATTCATTAGTTTAATTTTGATTACTTTTTAATTACATTTCGATTACAGAGAGGTAAGTGGACACACCTTTACTGATGAGAGTCTTTGCCGGAAAGAGGAATATCCACGATAAGAGTGGGCACAAAAAAAAGACCACATGTGTGATCTTTTTGAAGTTTTGTATGAGATTTTTAACCTGCGGTTATAAAACCGTGTTTTCTAATATCAAGGGCTGGAAAATAAGTCTTATTTCGTTCCTGCTTATTTCAGTATATTTCCTTAGATTATATAAAAGTCTGTCTTCAATTGTTTCTATGCCGCTTTCACTTGCATCATGCAGCATTATTAAAATCTGATTCTCATTCCATGATGTGAAAACATCGCCTTTTCTTAAAGTCCTCTCCAAGGCAAAAAACACATCACTTACACCCTTATTTAATTCAATAGATTCATAATAGTTTTTTTCGCTGCGATTAATGGTTATTATACAAAGATAGTCATTTTGATTATTTCTTTGAGATTTTCTTTTTTGTATATTAAAAAGAAATTTAAAATATTCAAGGCTGCAGTACATTGCGCCTATAGGAGGCTCCTCCTCTAAGTTTTTCTTAATTGCCGAAATATCCAAATCACTCTTGCGTGAAGAGTTGTTATTAATTTTGTTAATAAAATTAATAAACCTCTGCGACGGTTTTGCATCGAATTCCTTTTCAAGCAAATTAAATGCATATTCATAATGATTCATTGCAGCCTTATTTTGACCGATTCTAAGCAACGCTTCCATCAATTCAATATGTATATTTTCTTCAAAGGGCTCAATTAGCAATGTTTCCTCGCAAAGAGATACAATTCTTTCATTTTCTTCATTTTTCTTTAAAAGCTCTATGAATCTGTACAATGTTTTTATATACAATCTTTGATAGTAGTTCCGCGTAGGCACAATCCAAACTTCATACGATTTATCGGATAAATACAGTCCTCTATAAAGATTGATAGCATTTTGATAATTGTTTACAGCACTGTTAATATCATATTCCCGCTCTTTGTCACCCTTTTGTATAAAGCTTTCAAATTCATCAATATCTATTACAGTATTTTCCCCTGTTTCAAGACTGTAATATCCATTAGTAAAATTTAAATTTAAGAATTTTGATGCATCATCATTTTTTGGAACAAAAGAATTGATTATTTTCCTAAGACGAAAAATTTGTGTCCGAAGCATGTTTTTAGGATCATCAGATTCGCTGTAAGACAACAAGTTATCGATAATAGTCTCCGGTAATAACTTTTTATTTCTAAATGTTAAAAAATACTCGAAAAGTCTGTATATTTTATACATACGATTTGAATCTCTCAGTATTGACTGACCGTCTGCTTTTATATCAAACTCTCCTAATGTTGTAATGTAAAGCTTCATAATTTCCCCCCATAAAATACCCTTGAAATTATTATCAATTATATACGTTATTAAGATATATTTCAACAAATTATTTTCATTGTTGATGATTTTTTATCAAATTAGTGTCCTTACAGCAATTATTAATTTATTATTCAAGGGTATAATTATACGTATATGCGCATATCTACTGTTTGATGCTATTTTTTGTTAGATATGACTAATTCATTGACAAATACGGATGGCTCTCCGGGGATTACTATGTTTAATTTCTCCTTAGCCCTGGTCATTCCAACATAAAAAATTCTGCGCTCTTCCTCTGATTTACTTTCGTACTCGTAATCTGACATATTTCTTTTATCAATATTTAATTCATCTAAGTTATCAATCATATATACATAGTCGTATTCCAAGCCTTTGGCACTGTGAATCGTGGTCAATGTAATTTTTGCACCCTTATTCTCTGAAGCTGTTCTGATTACTTCTCTTAGATTATTGATTTTAACTATGAATTCTTTTATATCATTGCAGTATGAGCCTATTTCTTCTAAAATTTCCAATATGTGAAGAGAATTAGACATACTGTTTCTTCCTTCCTCCTGCATCCTCTCCAAATAGTTGATATATTCCAAATCAAATTTTATGAATTTGATTGCATTATATGGCTTTAACTTGTTCAAATAATTAATATCCATTTTAAACTGCTGAATTTTATCATATACATAATAATCAAAATGCCTGTAGCCGTATAAAATATCAAAAACACTTTTATCCTCTTTGCTGTCAAGCACCATCTTACACATTCCCTTAGAAAAATAGGTATAGCTTTTGTAATAAATTTTAGCAAATGCATCTCTGTCTTTGGGATTAAGAGCTAAATTTAAAAAGGCAAGAACATCGTAAAGCACCGCACTGCTGAAAAATCGTGTTTTGTCTTCTTTAACATAAAAATCAATATTATTTTCATGAAAGCTGTTGGCTAATATCATGGCAGACATATTGTACCTATATAAAATACCGATTGTTTTGTTTTCTTCACTTGCGCATGCTTCCGTAATTAATTTTGCCTGCTCGGCTCTGCTTTTAACCTTGATTATATTAATTTCATTTTCTTTTTTGTTATCTGTTTTTATCGCTTTTTTGTATCTCTTTTTATTCGTTTCAATAAAATTCTTAGCACCTTCCACTATATATTTATCAGACCTGTAATTGTTATCCAGATAAAATATTTTGCCGTCCGGGTAAATATCTTTAAAGTTCAGCATAAAATCCGGGTCGCTTCCCCTGAAGGAATAAATCGCCTGGTCGTCATCTCCAACCATAAACAAATTGTCATTTGTTATAAGCTTAATTATTTCATGCTGAATTTTGGATGTATCCTGCATTTCGTCAATTTGCACATAATCAAATATTTTTGCATATCGCTCCCTGTAATTGGCTGAGTTGTATAATATTTTATATGATAAGCTCAGCATATCGTCAAAATCAATAAGTCTGTTTTGGGACTTGTACATTTGATAATCATTGTAAAGCTTATCAAATCCTTTGATTTCAATTCCGTGCTCCTTGTATTCCTCGGGAACAATCATTATATTGTTTACAAATCCAATGGCAGAAGACAAACTTTCAATTTCTTCCTCATTTACATAGCTGAAATATGATTTTGAGTAATAATTTTTAAGTATTTCCGAAAGCACCTGATAATTATTTGTAAGCAAGCCAAAATTAATGCCCTTTCTTCT
>DCDU01000143.1:0-1043 GCA_002316585.1 Firmicutes bacterium UBA1047
TTGTCCTTTGTTATGGTGGACAGACTGCTCGGCGGCAGCGGTGAGGAATATGAAATTGTCAGAGACTATACCGATATTGAATTGTCATTGCTGAGCAATGTTCTGAAACAGCTGATAACACTTATGGGCTCAACATGGGAAAGCACTTTAAAAATAGAAACAAACTTGACTAAAATAGAAACAAATTCCAGGTTTGTTCAGTCAGTAAACTACAATGATACGGTAGTGATAATAATACTGAATATTACAATAAATGATTTATCGGGAAAAATCACCATATGCATACCTACCGATATCATAGATGAAATATTTAAGAAGGCAAATATTTACTCGAAAAATATTGCAAGACGCTCCGATCAAAGTGTTCACGAGCAGCAGACAGCAATTATGGATTCAATTAAGTTGTCGAACTTGACTATTAAAGGAATCTTGGGAAGTGCTGAGGCAACGCTTGAGGATATATTGAATATTCAGGCAGGGGATTTAATCATATTGGATAAAAAGGTTAATAACAATGTTGATATTCATGTTGAAGACGAAAAGTGGTTTGAAGGCAAATGGGGAACAAGAAAGAACAAAGGCGCAATCAAGATAAATAAAATTATACACTAAGGGAGATATATGATGAATGAAAATGTATTTTCACATATGGAACGGGATGTAATCGGCGAAGTAATGAATATCAGCTTAGGCTCATCAGCTACTTCACTGTCTGAATTGTTGGGCAAAAGAGTTGAAATAACCGTGCCTCAAATTAACGTAACAGCTGTCAGTGATTTCAGCTATAAAAACTTAGAGCCGGCAATAGGAGTTGAAATAAACTATATTGAAGGATTGAAAGGCATAAATCTTATGATATGGAAGAGAACTGACGCTAAAACAATCATAGAAATTTTGATGGGACAAAAAATAGATGAAGATGAATTTAAAATGGATGAAATCAACAGGAGCGCCATATGCGAGGTAATGAATCAAATGATGGGTTCGGCCGCCACAGCTCTTTCGGACTTTTTATCAAAACCTATAAATATATCCACACCTAT
>DCDU01000143.1:1331-12393 GCA_002316585.1 Firmicutes bacterium UBA1047
GGCATGAGAAGTCAATTTATAAATGTTATGCCTGTACCGCTTGCAAGAGAAATAGTATCATCATTTTTACGGGAAGCGGAAGAACATGAGAATGAAGAAATACACGAGACAGAAAAGGCTTATTCCGCAATTGAAGAAAAACACATACCTGTACAGCAGAAGGAAGAGCATCCTGAAATAAATAAAACAAAACATATTAAAACAGCTCAAAAGAAAAAGGAATCAGTGCCTGTAAATGCAAGACCTGTAGAATATGCATCTTTTGACGATGAAGATAATGAAGAGTCAATATCCGGCGAACAGCTTTCCAACTTAGATTTAATAATGCAAGTACCATTGACAATCAGCGTTGAAATTGGAAGAGCCAGCAAGCCCATAAAGGATATTTTAGAATTTACATCGGGAACAATAGTTGAGTTGGACAAGCAGGCAGGTGCCTTGGTAGATGTTGTAGTAAACGGAAAGTTGATTGCAAAAGGAGAGGTTGTTGTGGTAAATGACAATTTTGGAGTAAGAGTAGTTGAAATAATTAAAAAAGATGAAATAGTTAGATCATTATAATATCAGCGGAGGATAAAATGGAAGGTAAAATATTAATAGTGGATGATGCAGCGTTTATGCGAATGATGATAAAGGATACATTAAAAAAGAACGGATATGAAAATTTTTTGGAAGCATCCGACGGAGAGCAGGCCGTTCAAATGTATAAAGCAGAAAAGCCGGACTTGGTATTAATGGATATAACTATGCCTAATAAAAACGGATTAGATGCATTAAAGGAAATAAAAGAGATTGATTTAAACGCCAATGTGGTAATGTGCTCCGCAATGGGGCAGGAATCCATGGTTGTGGAGGCAATAAGAGCCGGTGCCAAGGACTTTATAGTGAAGCCATTTAAAGCAGACAGAGTTTTAAAGACCGTACAAAGCATAATCGGATAGGGGTTGATTGCAATTAAAGATATAATCACGCTGATAATGTCGGTTATTGGAATAATTTTGGTTTTGTTTTTGACTTACTACTGCACAAAATGGATTTCAACAAGGACATCATTAGCCTTAAGGTCCAAATACATGTATATAGAAGATAAAATAATGTTGGGACAAAACAAATTTATTGCTATTGCACAAATATGCAACAAATACTATTTGCTGAGCATAACTGAAAAACATATAAGCATACTTAAAGAATTAGAGGATTTTCAGCCCTTGGATAATGAGGATGAAAGCAGCTTAAAATTCAATAAAATTTTTAGCGCATATAAAAATCAATTAAACAGGAATAAGCAATGATAAAAAAACTTAAATCAATAATAATCGCATTATCAATAATACTTTTAAACACCAATACTGCTTATGGCGGGGTCATTAACATGGATATAAACGGAAGTGCAGCAGAAACAATTGAAATTTTGTTTCTTTTGACAATTTTAACACTGCTTCCCTCCATTTTAATTATGATGACATCCTTCACAAGGATTATCATAGTATTATCATTTGTCAAAAATGCACTTGGATTGCAGCAGACACCGCCAAGTCAGGTATTGGTAGGCATAGCGATATTTTTAACTTTATTTACTATGTCACCTGTATTAAATGAAATTAAGACAGAGGCTTATGAGCCCTACAAAAATGAAGAAATATCACAGGAAGAATTTTTTGATGCAGCCTCAATTCCCATAAAAACATGGATGCTTAAACAAACAGGCAACAATGAATTACAAATGTTTTTAGATATGTCTAACGACGAAGCCGCAACGAATGCATCAAATTTAGAAGATTTACCCCTGACTGTAGTTATCCCGTCCTTTATCACCAGTGAACTGAAAAGAGCATTTATTATCGGGTTCTTGCTGTTTATACCTTTTTTAACTATAGATATGATTGTTTCAAGCGTACTTATGTCAATGGGTATGATGATGCTTCCTCCGGTGATGATTTCGATGCCTTTTAAAATACTGTTGTTTGTGGTAGTTGACGGATGGTCCTTATTATTTAAAACATTGATTGTAAGCTTTAATTAACGAGACTGCGACTGCAAGGCTTAAAGAGGGAGATTTGGAATGAGCATTTCATTGGTTATGGAAGTTATGCAGGCTGCCGCGGCATCTGCAATAAAGGTAGGGGCGCCCATACTGACGGTAAGCTTGATAATAGGCTTAACAATAGCCATTTTCCAAGCAGCGACCCAAATACACGAACAAACACTGACATTTGTTCCGAAATTGTTTATTACCGCCATTATGTTAATTGTATTGGGAAACTGGATGCTGGAAGTAATGTCTGACTTCACATACTATGTATTCGATTTAATGCTTAAAATATATTAATGAGGACTTAGGATGACACTTTCAGGAGATTTCACATATTTTTTAATGATATTGGCAAGAATGAGCGGCTGTGTTTTTTTAAATCAAATTTTCGGAAGCGGAAGGCTGCCTGCTTTGGTTAAAACATCGTTAAGTTTGTTTTTAACCATAACAATTTACGGCTTATTGCCTCCTTCATTGGATATGACAATAAGCTCGCCCATAGAATATTCTCTGTTGATTATAAAAGAAATATTCATCGGGTATTTAATAGGATATATTGTCAGCTTGTTTTTCAGCACCGTGATTATAAGCGGAGAAGTTATAGGAATGCAGACAGGGATGTCCATGGCAAGCATATATGATCCAACCAGCAACATTTCAACAGGTATTACGGGAAGCTTTTTAAATTTGATATTAATGCTTGTCTTTTTCAGCTCAAACGGTCACCTTACATTGATACAAATATTTATAACATCGTGTAAATTAGTGAAAATAGGTAGTTTTTCGATACCAAAGGATTTATTTTACAATATGGTCGAACTGTTTCAGCAAATACTGATACTATCCTTAAAGTTGGCAATGCCTATTGTTGCGGTTGAAATAATATTGGAAGCGGGAATAGGAATTTTAATGAAAGCAATTCCGCAAATACAGGTTTTTTCTGTAAATGTTCAGTTGAAAATTTTAGCGGGCTTACTGTTGATACTTTTGCTGGTGCCGACATTTTCAACATTTATCGAAAAAATAATAATATTGATGTTTGACACTGTAAAGAACAGCTTGAGCACATTAATAACTTAGGGTAAAGATATGGCAGGAGAAGATAAAACCGAAAAAGCCTCCCCAAAGAAGAGGCGGGATGAAAGAAAAAAAGGAAATGTATTTCAAAGCAAAGATGCGGTAACGGTAGGGGCTGTCGCAATATCTTTTTATATATTGGAGTTTTGGTCATCGTATATTTATAAATTTACTTCAAATATATTCTTTAAGTATACATCCCTTATAAAATATACATACGATATAAACAGCTCTTTTATTACTCGTATGTTCAAAGATATTACGTTTGCGATTTTTGCATCGGCAGGTCCGCTGATGATTTCAGTAATAACAGCAACTGTTGTAATAACCGGGGCACAAACAAGATTTTTAATTTCACGGGAGAATATAAAATTTAAATTTTCAAAGTTAAATCCCCTGTCCGGTATAAAAAGGATGTTTTCAATTCGTGCCATTGTGGAATTGTTAAAAAACTTAATTAAAATATCTATATTAGGCTATGTAATATATTCTTCCATCATTAAAAATTTAAGCTTAGTTCCTAAATTAGCTTCAATTGGCTTATTATCGGGAATTAACTTTATAAGTACAACAATTATGGCTGTCGTAAAAAGTGTGATTATTGCCTTTGTGGCTATCTCGGCATTTGACTTTCTGTATTCATGGTGGGAATATGAAAAGAGTATCAAAATGACAAAGCAGGAAGTTAAAGAAGAGTATAAGCAGTTGGAAGGCGACCCTAAAATTAAGGGAAAAATCAAGGAAAAGCAAAGGGCATTTTCAATGTCCAGAATGATGCAGCAGGTTCCGAAGGCAGATGTTATCATAAGAAACCCCACGCATTATGCCGTAGCGATACGATACAACATTGAAAAAGATAATGCTCCCATTGTATTAGCAAAAGGCAAGGACAATATAGCCTTGAAGATTGTAGAAAAGGCAGAGGAAAACAAGATTAATATTATTGAAAATATTCCCTTGGCAAGAGCATTATACGCTAAGTCGGAGCTGAATAGGGAAATACCCATAGAATATTATGAACCTGTTGCAGAAGTATTGGCTTGGGTTTATAGGCTTAAGGAAAAGGATAAACATCAAATATGAAAAGCATATTAAATAATTCTGTTTCACTATTTATAATAGCAGTAATACTTATGATAATAGTACCGTTGCCTCCGTTTTTTTTGGATTTAATGTTTATTATCAACATAGCAGTGTCTATAGTTACATTGCTTACAACCATGTATATAAAAGAAGCATTGGAATTTTCGGTATTTCCTTCAATTCTTTTGGTTACCACATTGTTCAGGCTGTCTTTAAATGTATCATCTACAAGGTTGATTTTAACAAACAGCGGAAATGCGGGAGCGGTAATTGCTACATTCGGCAGCTTTGTTTTACAGGGAGATGCTGTAGTCGGATTCATTATATTTTTAATCATTGTATTGGTACAATTTATAGTAATAACAAAGGGAGCCGAAAGAGTAGCGGAAGTTACCGCGAGATTTACATTGGACGCAATGCCCGGCAAACAAATGGCAATAGATGCGGATTTAAGCTCAGGCATAATCACCGAGCAGGAAGCATTAATAAGGCGAAAGAATGTACAGCGGGAGGCAGACTTTTACGGGGCCATGGATGGTGCAACTAAATTTGTAAAAGGTGATGCCATCATGTCTATAGTGATTACATTCATAAACTTTGTGGGCGGCGTAATCATAGGTATGGTACAGGGAGGCGCAACATTTTCAGGAGTGCTTCAGACATATTCCATAGCAACCGTAGGCGACGGTCTTGTTTCTCAGATACCGGCTTTATTGATTTCAACGGCAACAAGTATGATTGTTACGAGGGCAGCCTCGGAATCAAGCTTAAATGTTGACCTTACAAATCAAATTAAATCACAGCCATTAGTTTTGATAATATCCGGAATAATAATACTGTTTATGGCATTGATACCGGGTTTCCCGATACCCCAGGTAGTTGTGCTGTCATCGCTTTTCATATTTTTGGGAGTCAAGCTGATGAGGACAAGACCTGATATTATTTCAGAAACAGAAGAGCCTCACAGAGAAAGCGGAGACGTATCTGAAGAAGAATACTTCAGAAATATCGACAATATCTATGAGCTAATTCAAATTGACCCCATTGCGTTGGAAGTTGGTTACAGCTTAATTCCCTTGGTGGATGAGTACAGCGGAGGAAACTTCATTGACAGGGTGGTAATGTTCAGGAGGCAATTTGCTCAGGAAATGGGGATGGTAGTTCCTTCCGTAAGGCTGAGAGACAACGGATACCTAAATCCAAATGAATATGTCATAAAGATAAAGGGAGAAGAGGTGGCTAAGGGAGAAATATTGGTAGAATACTATTTAGCTCTTGACCCCGGCAATTTAACAGGTGAAGTGGACGGTATCGAAACAATCGAGCCGGCATACGGCATACCCAGCAGGTGGATTAAGGAAGATAAGAAGGAATTAGCGGAAATGTACGGATATACGGTAATAGATCCTCTGTCAGTGCTGATTACTCATTTGTCGGAGGTTATCAAGGCTCATGCTCACGAGTTATTGTCTAGGCAGGAATTAAACCAGCTTCTCAATAATGTAAAAAAAGAAAATGAGCTGTTGGTGGAAGAAGTTGTTCCGGGAATTGTATCTTACGGGAATCTCCAAAAAATATTCGGAAACCTGCTTAGGGAAGGAATTCCAATAAAGGATATGGAAACTATTTTGGAAACAATATGTGATTACGGTACATCGGTGAAGGATACGGAAATGCTTACGGAATATGTCAGACAAGCATTAAGGCGCACTATTACCAGAAAGTGGTCTGAGTCCGGGCAAATCAGGGTAATTACACTAAGCACCGAAATTGAAAAATTAATCATCAATTCAATAGGCAAGAATGAAAAAGGCTCTTATTTATCCATTGAGCCTGAGCTGATGCAAAAATTAGTGACTCAATTAATCGAGCAAATCAACAAATTAAAAGGTGAAATAAATATACCCATAATACTTACATCGCCTTTTGTAAGAGGATATTTCAGAAAATTGTTAGATCAATTTTATCCTAAGGCAGTGGTGCTATCATTTAATGAAATTGATAATTCCGTTCAAATACAAGCATTAGGCAATGTTGCAATTTAAATGAAAGAGTGATGCATATGGTTTTAATCGAAAACAATCAAGCATGTATTGAAGAATTTGACATGGGCATATGGAAGCAATATCAAGCTTCCAGGGATATTGATATCAGAAACCGAATAATTGAAAAATACAGCAGCTTAGTTAAAATAATCGCCTTAAAAATGAGAGGCGTATACCAATATTACGGTGATGTTGATGATATTGTAAACGAAGGAATAATAGCACTCATGGATGCAATTGAAAAATATGATACATCAAAGAATACCAAATTTGAAACATATGCTTCAATACGCATAAAAGGCTCTATTATTGATTATGTAAGAAAGCAGGATTGGATTCCCCGCAAAGTTAAAAGCGACTTTAAGAATATAAAAGATGCACAGGAATTACTGACCAATAAATTTGGGAGAATTCCCAATGATAACGAGGTAGCCGAGCATCTTAACATGGAAATGGAGGATTACAATAAAATTATCGGCAAGGCTCACGGAGCAGGTATATTATCCTTCGAGGAATTAATAGGGGAAGTCAATTTAGCGGAGTACGGAGTAAGCGACAATGATTTGCCCGAATATGAAATGGAGTCAAAGGAATTATTCAAGGTGCTTAAAGAAAGTGTAAACAAGCTTAATGAAAAGGAAAAATTAATAATTTCACTATATTACAAAGAAGAATTAAAATTGAAGGAAATTGCATCGATTTTGGAAATAAGCAATTCAAGGGTGTCACAAATACATACATCCGCATTGCAGAAGTTGGAAAAAAGCGTTAAAAGCTATTTATGCTGCGAGAATTAAATAAGAGGTGAAAATATGTCAAGAGGATTTTATGCTTTAACTTCGGGTATGCTTACTCAACAGAGGAAAATAGACATTTCAGGTAATAATTTAGCAAATATAAATACGGCGGGATATAAAAAGGAGCAGGCTGTAACTTCAAACTTCGGAAGCCTATTGATTAACAAATACAAACACAACGGAATTATTGAAGAAGCAACTCCTATTAGCAGTGTTTCTACCATAAGGGCTATTGTAGGAAACAATACGATACATTCCATGGGAGCCTTGGAGGAGACAGGAAATGATACCGATTTTGCAATAATGGGCGCGGGGTTTTTTGCGGTTGATAACGGAGGGCAAATATTGTACACCCGCAACGGAAGCTTTAATATCGATGAAGAAGGTTACTTGGTATTGAATAACATTGGAAGAGTTCAGGGGGAATTTGGAGACATATATGTGGGAGGAGATAAATTTGATTTTTCTCCCGGCGGCAGCATAATAATCGAAGGTGAAGAATCAGATAAAATTGCGGTTTACGACTTCCTTGATTACAACAGCCTCAGAAAATTCGGAGAAGGAATGTTTTTAGCGGATGCAGAGCCTGAATTAGTTGAATATCCTACGATATCAAACAAAACAATCGAAAGAGCCAATGTGGATATAGCGGAAGAATTAACAGACATGCTGTCATCTCAAAGAGCATTGCAGACTGCATCTCAGGCTTTTAAAATTTACGACATGATAAATGATAAGGCAGTTAATGAAATAGGAAAAATATAACAGGAGGATTATATGATTAAGGCATATTATACGGGTGCAAACGGCGCCGCAAGCAATAAAAGCTATTTAGATGTTATATCAAATAATATGGCAAATATCCAGACTGCAGGATTTAAAAAGTCCAAGCCGGAGTTTTCTGACTTAATTTATACGAATATCAGAGGGACGGAAGGAGCAAACACAGGGTTAAAATCCGGAAGCGGCTCCAAGCTGGGAAAGGTTGATGTGATATTCGGTCAGGGAGCGCCATTCAGAACCGGAGTTCAGACGGATTTTGCAATAACCGGAGATGGATTTTTTGCAATTCAATTTGAGGATGAAAATTTGTTTACAAGAGGTGGAAGTTTTGAAGTTATAAACGTGGATGATGAGAATTATCTCATGTACCAAGGCGGATATGTTTTAAATAATGAAGAAGAACCTATAGTTTTAGAAGATAATTACAATTTAAGCAATGAGGACATAGGTGTTTTTATTTTTGACAATAATAGTGATTTACAACAGGCAGGCAATAACTTATACAGAATGTCAAATGAAGATGGGGAGTTCAGCATAGCGGAGACAGGTGAAACAAAAATACTTCAGGGTTTTTTGGAAGCTTCAAATGTTGAAGTTTCCGAAGAAATGGTAAAGCTAATTCAAATACAAAGGGCATTTCAGCTTAATTCAAATATAATACAAACTGCCGACCAAATAGAGCAAGTCATTAACTCCCTGAGAGGTTAGACTATGTTTGTGCCCTCTGAAGAAAGCAATCCTTTATACATAATTAACCATTTGGTGTCGGCAGATAAGCAAAAGGTATATGTAAGAATCGAGCTGTTTGATAAATCGGCGAAAATTTCTCCCCAAGAAATTTTAAGTTATTTGACAGAGCAGGAAATTGTATTTGGAATCAGAGAGAATGATATTATTGAGTATTGTAAGAAAAAGGATTACTTAAAAGAACTGACGGCAGCTTCGGGTAAAAAACCCACAGATGGAAAAGATGCCGAGATGGTTTATAATTTTGACACTAAAACAGAAACAAAATTCTTAGAAAATGATGATGGAACAATTGATTTCAGAAATTTAAACAATGTTATAAATGTTAAAAAGGACACTGTTTTATGCCATATAATTCCTCCCGTGGAAGGAGAAGACGGAATTGATGTTTACGGCAACAGCATACCCTATAAAAGAGGTAAAAACATTTCTTTTAATTATGGAAGCAATACATATGTTTCACAGGACGGTCTCCAGCTTTTGGCAAGTATGGACGGCTGTGTTGAATTTAAAAATGGCAAAGTGTTTGTTGAAAATGTATACCGGGTGAACAACGTGGATAATTCTACGGGTAACATTGACTTTATAGGAAATGTCGTTGTAAACGGCGATGTTAAGGAAGGATTTTCTATTAATGCAAAAGGCGATATTAAAATATGGGGTATGGTTGAAGGAGCATATATAAAATCTGACGGTGAAGTTGTTATTAATAAAGGTATGAATGGAATGGGAAAGGGAAGCATTTATGCAAAGGGTAATATAACTAGCAAGTATATTGAAAATGCATCGATTGTATCCGAAAAGAGCATATATGCCCACGCATTGATAAACAGTGAAGTGAAGGCAGGGGAATCGGTAATAGTTAAAGGTTCAAATTCCACAATCATCGGCGGAATAACCTCCGCGAAAGATACCATATATGCAAAGACCATCGGAAGCAAAACAAATCCCGAAACCAATATAGTAATTGATTTATCAAATTATTATGAAGAGCAAAAGCTGATGGCAGTAAGAAAACATAGGAACCTTCATTACGAGAAGCAATTATTGAGTAAGAATAAAGAATTTAAAGAGTTAGAAGAAAAAATAGCTCACATTATGAAATTAAGCTTAAGCAATGAAAATAAGAGCGTGGTGCAAAAACAATTGATGCTGAGAAAAATTAAACTCAACAATGAAATCAAAGAAATAACAAGTCAGCTTCATGAAGTTAAATCTTTGCGGAATTCGACAGATTATAAGATTGTTTGCACAGGTATAATTTACTCAAACACAAGGATAGATATAGGCGGTATAAAGTATAGGGTCAGAGGAGATATAAGCTACAGCAAGGTGTATAATGACGGAAGGGACATAGCTGTCGTTCCCCTCAATCCGGGAGATATTGATATATAAGGAGGCAGCAGTGTGGAATTGAACGAAGTTCATATAGATATTTTAAAGGAAGTAGGAAATATCGGTGCCGGAAATGCGGCAACCTCTCTTTCAGACATGTTATCCAAAAGAATAGAAATGAATGTGCCTGAAGTAAGCTTGTTAAATTACAATGATATAATTGAGTCAATAGGAGGAGCCGAAAATGTTGTTGTGGGCGTCTTAATATGTTTCGAAGGGGATATAGAGGGAGTCATATTGTTTTTGTTAAAAAAAGAATTTGTCCATTTGATATTAAATACCTTGCTTGGAACAGAGCTTAAAAGCTTTGAGGAAATATCGGATTTGGAGCTTTCGGCTCTGTCCGAGATAAGCAATATAATGGTTTCTTCTTATGTAAATGCAATATCATCCCTTACGGATATGAAGATTCAGGTAATGGTTCCATCCCTTAACATAGATATGTCCGGCGCTCTGTTAGATGCCGTAACCGCAGAATTCAGCGAAGCTGCTTCGAAGGTTGTTTTCATTAAAGAAAAATATTATTGTCAAAATGAGATGGTTTACAGCTACATGCTTTTATTGCCCGACAAACAATCCCTGAAAATCATAATGAAGAAATTCGGTATGGATATATGACAAATGTAACCGTGGGAATTTCGGACATGAAAATCGTTCATTCTCCGGAAGTATTGATATCATATGCTCTTGGCTCCTGCGTGGGTATTTGCATAATAGATAAGATTGCTCGGATTGCCGGGATGGCGCACATTATGCTGGCATATAATAATGACAGGGATAAAATAAATATTTTCAAATATGCAGATACGGGAATAACGGAAATGGTAAGGAAAATGGAGCTTTTAGGCGGTATGAAGTTAAGAATGACTGCTAAAATTGCCGGCGGCGCTAAAATGTTTGAAATAAAAGGAAGCTCTGCATTCGGAAACATAGGCGAAAGAAATATAGCCGCAACAAAAGAAACATTGGAAAAATTAAAGATTAGGATTCTTTCCGAGGATGTGGGGGAGAATTACGGTCGTACCATAATTTTTGACAGTCTTAGCGGAAATTTAACAATTAAAGCTTACGGAAAACAACTGAAAATAATATAAAAAAACGGG
>DCDU01000143.1:12637-12758 GCA_002316585.1 Firmicutes bacterium UBA1047
TAGAGGTGTGTCCCCCTTCCTTGTTAATGATTCGGATTTGCCGATACAAATTGAATTGCCCCGATGACCTCCTTAATCAATTCAGCCTGATGCTGGACTTCAAGCTTTGAGTATTCGGCAA
>DCDU01000203.1:0-4059 GCA_002316585.1 Firmicutes bacterium UBA1047
ATGGGCTCCGGCGGTATGATCGTAATGGATGAAGATAACTGTATGGTAGATATTGCAAGATTTTTCCTTGACTTCACCGTTGATGAATCCTGCGGCAAATGTACTCCCTGCAGGGAAGGTACAAAACGTATGCTGGAAATTTTAGATAAAATTGCAGAAGGAAAAGGTACTATGGAGGACCTTGATAAATTGGAAAAGCTTGCCGTAAATATCAAGGAAACTTCCCTGTGCGGCTTAGGTCAGACAGCGCCGAATCCTGTGCTGTCAACATTGAGATATTTCAAGGATGAATACGAAGCACATGTTAATGAAAAAAGATGTCCGGCAGGTGTTTGCCAGTCACTGCTGAAATATATCATTACCATGGATTGTAAAGGATGTACCAAATGTGCAAGAATTTGTCCGTCTGGGGCTATTGAAGGTAAAGTCAGGGAAATTCATGTAATTAATCAGGATAAGTGTATTAAATGCGGTGCTTGTATGGAAGCTTGTACTTTCCATGCAATCATTAAGAAGTAAGAAAGGCTGGTGCTAAATTTGGATAAAGTAAATTTAACTATAAACGGAATTAATGTCAATGTACCAAAAGATTACACTGTACTTATGGCAGCCGAGAAAGCAGGTATTGATATACCGACCCTTTGCTATTTGAAAGACATAAATGAAGTAGCCGCATGCAGAGTATGTATTGCAGAAGTTGATATCAAAGGTGTTCCAATGAGAAATCTGCCCGCTACCTGTGTACTTCAGGTTCAGGAGGGTATGAATGTAAGGACAAATACAAAAAGGGTAAGAAATGCCGTTAGAATGAATGTAGAGCTAATATTGGCAAATCACAACAGAGAATGTCTGACTTGTTTAAGAAACGGCACATGTGAGCTTCAGAAGCTTTGTGATGAGCTGAATATAAACGATATTGAGTTCCAAGGCTCCAAGAGAGAAGCAAAAATTGATAACTTATCATATTCCATTGTAAGAGATACAAGTAAATGTATTTTATGCGGAAGATGTGTCAGCACATGCAGAGATGTACAAGGAATAGGTATTTTGGATTTTACAAAAAGAGGTTTTAATACAGAAGTGGCCCCTGCGTTTGATTACAGCATGAAGGATGTACCCTGCGTATATTGCGGACAATGCATCCAAGCTTGTCCTGTGGCAGCATTAAGGGAAAGAACTTATATTGACGATGTATGGGATGCAATTGACGATCCTTATAAATTTGTTGTAATACAGACTGCACCCGGTGTAAGAGCATCTCTTGGCGAAGAATTCGGCATGCCTGTCGGAACGGATGTTACGGGAAAAATGGTTGCGGCATTGAGAAGGCTGGGCTTTGACAAGGTTTTTGATACAAACTTCTCAGCTGACCTTACAATATTGGAAGAAGGTACAGAACTGATAAACAGGGTAAAAAACGGCGGAAAATTACCGATGATTACTTCTTGCTCACCGGGTTGGATACGTTTTTGCGAGTTAAATTATCCTGAATTTTTAGATAACTTATCAACATGCAAATCACCGCAGCAAATGTTCGGTGCCATTGTGAAGTCATATTATGCAGAAAAAGAAGGAATAGATCCGAAAAAAATATTTTCTGTATCAATAATGCCATGTACATCAAAGAAAACAGAAGCAAACAGACCCGAAATGGAAGTAGATGGGCTAAGAGATGTTGATGTATCCTTAACTACAAGAGAATTAGGCGATATGATAAAACAGGCAAGAATTAAATTTATCGGTTTGCCGGACGAGAAGCCTGACAGCATATTAGGTCAATATACAGGAGCAGGTGCAATATTTGGCGCAACAGGCGGAGTTATGGAAGCGGCACTTCGTACCGTGGCTGACATATTGACGGGCGAGGATTTGGATGATATCGAGTATCAAGGGGTAAGAGGCCTTGATGGTGTTAAGGAAGCATCGGTAGTGCTTCCGATTGAAGGTAAAGATACTGAAGTGAAAATAGCAGTTGCACATGGAACAGCTAATGCAGCAAAAGTTTTAGAGGCAGTAAAAAAAGGAGAGAAGGAGTATCATTTCATAGAAGTAATGGCATGTCCGGGAGGCTGCGTGCATGGAGGAGGACAATCTCATGTATCTGCAAAGAAGAGGCTTGAAGTAAATCCAAAGGCTAAACGTGCTGATGCTTTATATGAACTTGATAAATCACTGCCACTTAGAAAATCACACAAGAATCCTGAAGTCATCAAGCTGTATGAAGATTATTTAAAAGAACCCAACAGCCATATTTCTCATAAGCTTCTTCACACTCATTACTATAAGCGTAATGCCTATGAAGTGGGACAGCAGGAAGAATATGATAAGATAATGGAAAAAATAAAATAAAATACTCTAAATAAAATTTTGACCCACCGGGAAACATTAATTGAATTTCGGTGGGTTATTATTGTGCAGTCGTATACATTGGGAAGCGCAGTTTCGTTAACAGACTTGTTAATTCGTTTTTACTCGTGCAAATCTGGAATTCATCGCGTTTGACTTACCTGCAATTTCATTATTTTCAATAATTCTTTATTATGGTATAATAAAAACAGTTTAGCGCTAAATATATTATTGCTGAATTGAGAAAAAAATAAAAGGTGATTGTATGCTTATAAAAAACGGAAGAATAATAGATCCTGAATCAAATAGAGATGAAGTTGCCGATATATATATTGTAGGAGATATTATCGGCAAAATAGATAAGAATATCAATATAGAAGATGAAGTTATAGATGCGGAAGGCAAAATTGTTGCACCCGGTTTAATAGATATTCATGTGCATTTCAGGGAACCCGGCTTTACATATAAGGAAGATATAATATCAGGCTCAAAAGCAGCTTCAAGAGGCGGATTTACTACAGTAGTATGCATGGCTAATACTAACCCCGCAGTAGACAATATTGAAACCCTAAATTATATAAATGAATTAAAAAAGCATTCACTGATTAATATTCTTCAAACTGCATCTGTGACAAAAGGTTTAAAAGGTACTGAAATTGTAAATATGGAAGAATTGAGAAAAAATGGCGCAGCAGGATTTACGGATGACGGATTTCCCATTATGGATACAAGTATAGTATTAAATGCCATGCTAAAAGCAAAAAAACTGAATGTACCCATTAGCTTTCATGAAGAAGACCCCCGTCTAATAAACAATCCCGGAATAAATGAGGGCAGAATATCAGAAAAACTTTGTATTGAAGGAGCTCCTCATATTGCGGAAGATGTGATGGTTGCAAGAGATTGTTTAATTGCATTAAATACGGGTGCAAAAGTAAACTTTCAGCATATAAGTTCAGGTGTATCAGTTGATATAATCAGATGGGCTAAAGCAATGGGTGCAAATATCACTGCTGAAGCTTCGCCTCATCATTTTTCAATGACGGAAGAGGATGTACTTATTTATAATACAAATGCAAAGATGAATCCTCCTTTAAGAACAGAAAAAGATAGGATGAAAATAATCGAAGGTTTGAAAGATGGTACTATTGATATAATTGCTACCGACCATGCTCCTCACAGCAGGGAAGAAAAGGACAGGGAATTTACTAAAGCGCTCAGTGGAATTATAGGTTTGGAAACCGCTTTATCTGTCGGTATAACATATTTAGTAAAAAATCAACATCTTACAATAATGCAGCTGTTGGAAAAAATGACCGTAAATCCTGCAAAACTTTACAATTTAAGGTCAGGGGTTACAGAAGGATACAAAGCTGATTTGTTAATATTTGATGCTTACGAAAAATGGACGGTTGATAAATTTTATTCTAAATCAAGCAATTCACCCTTATTCGGAAAAGAACTGTACGGGAAGGTCAAATATACTATTTGTAATGGAAAGGTTGTATATAGAGATTAATAATATCATAGCGCAGCCATTAACATATAATGTTAATGATAATAAAGAATAGCAGGTGATATTATGATATATTTAGATAATGCAGCTACAACATATCCAAAACCTTCATCAGTATATAAAAGTGTAATGAAAGCGATGAAAGAATACGGTGCAAATCCCGGCAGGGGAAGTCATGCCATGGCTATTGAAGGTGC
>DCDU01000203.1:4239-4427 GCA_002316585.1 Firmicutes bacterium UBA1047
GAACTTTTCAATTTAGATGATCCAATGAAAGCAGTTTTTACATTTAATGCAACAGACAGCTTAAACATTGCAATAAAAGGTATTTTAAGTACCGGAGATCATGTGGTTACCACGGAAATGGAGCATAACTCTGTTCTAAGACCAATAAAAGAATTAGAAAAAATCGGGATTGAAAATACAATTGTAAA
>DCDU01000049.1:0-2095 GCA_002316585.1 Firmicutes bacterium UBA1047
TTGTTACAAAAATTAAACTTTTTTATTAATCTTACATAAAAAAACAGTTTTTGTCAAGAATAATATTGGATAAATGTCAAATTTAGTAGAAAATCCTATCATTTTCAATTCTCTTTGTAAGCTTAATCATATCGAAGTGTTCTAAAAGAGCTATAGCCATTTTTCTGTTGGTTTTAAGCAGGTCTCTGTACTGAGCAGCTGTAATTTTTGAATTTTTGCTTAAAAATTCAACTAAAATATTTTTTGCTTCTTCATATAATTTAGTTGTTGTTATTAACTCATTTAGTTTGATGAGCTTCTTTTCTGAAATCATTAAAGAAATAACATCCCCCGCTGATGTATGATTTACTTTTTCAGTCAAATCCTCCGTTTTTATAAATTCAAATTCAGCTTCATTTAAAATGCTTAATATTTTTCCTTCGATTTTCCTGTAATCCTCATCATTTTCAATTGTAAAGAATGCGAGTGAAATAAATTCATCATTTTGATTTATTTTGCCTTTTTCCGCAAATGCCTGAATAACCATGTCAAACAGCAATTGTTTCATATCCGGCAGGAACCTGCTCTTAATTTCTGATTTCTTAGCACCCTTTTGATATTTGTTTTCCTTGTGAAAATTAAACAGATATTTTTCCAGATTTTCTTCAATTTCAATTTCAAAACTTTTATGCCATACAAATATATCATTTTTAACCTTGAAAAGAGAGATTTTCTCTTCCTGCTCCAATATTTCAATGCTGTCTTTTATTTCAGTTTCGGAAAGTGCGGTTGTTTTGGCAAGCAGGGATACTGAAACGAGATCCTTTGCTTCCTTGATTATTTTTTCAATGACATCGGCGCCTGTTCCTTTTTCCTTAATTTTAAGCTCTTCAATAAGGCTGTCGTCAAATCTCTTCTTTTTTAGCGGAACAGGCTCGATAATTTCTCCACCGCCCACCGTTTCCAATGGAGAATAGAATCTGACAATAAATTTGTCTCCTCTTCTCACAGCAATTTCTTCTTCTAATCTTAACTGGGCATAACAGCTTTCCCCGGGAGACAATTCATCTCTGTCAAGAAGCACAACCCTGCAAAGTATTTCACTTGTCCCGGTATAAAGATGAAGCCTTGAACGGTTTACAATTATACGCTTGGAGCTTTTAAGCATATTAAGCTTAACATCAAGCATCATTGTATTTTTCATAGAATTAACGGGGGCAATTACGCATCCCCTGTAAATGTCCGTCTTCTTAATATTTGAAAGGTTTATTGCTGTTCTTTGTCCTGCATATGCTTTGTCCGCATCTGAAGAGTGAACCTGAATATTTCTTACTCTGCATAATTTATTGACAGGATAAATTTCTACTTCATCGCCTTTTTTAAGCATTCCCGAGATTAAAGTTCCGGTAATTACTGTACCGAAACCTGTTATAGAAAATACTCTGTCTATGGGAAGTCTTGGAATAGTGTTTAGCTCTCTTTCCTTAACCCCTTTAGCTGCCTGTTTATTTATTTCCTGCACCAACTTATCTATACCCCGCCCTGTCTTTGATGAAACTTCAACTATCGGTGCATTTTCCAAAAATGTAGATTTTAAAGTTTCTCTTATATCCTCTTTAACAAGGCTTATCCATTCTTCATCCGCCATATCGCATTTTGTCATAACTGCAATGCCGTTTTCCACACCCAATAGATTTAAAATATTTAAATGCTCCGCAGTCTGCGGCATGATGCCTTCATCGGCTGCAATTACCAACAGCACCATGTCCATTCCCACCACCCCGGCCAGCATATTCTTAATAAATTTTTCATGCCCGGGCACATCGATTATTCCGGCTTTGCTTCCGTCGGGAAGGTCAAAATAAGTGAATCCTAAATCAATGGTTATTCCTCTTCTTTTTTCTTCTTCCCATCTGTCAGTTTCCCTTCCTGTCAAAGCCTTTATTAATGTAGTTTTTCCATGGTCGATATGTCCTGCTGTTCCTATTATAAGATTTCTCATATTGCCTCCGGATTATTACTTAAATATATTCTTAATTTCATCATAAATAATTTGGTCTTCATTATCCAAAACAGTTCTTAAATCTATGTAAAAAGTATCATTTACAACTCTTCC
>DCDU01000049.1:2169-5661 GCA_002316585.1 Firmicutes bacterium UBA1047
AATATATTTTTAATTTCATCATATATAATTTGGTCTTCATTATCCAAAACAGTTCTTAAATCTATGTAAAAAGTATCATTCACAACTCTTCCTATAACGGGAATATCAGAATTTCTTAATTTTCTTTCAAAGCTTGCACAGCTCATTATTTTCGGTTTTATGGATACAGAATAGCTTTTTATTCTTTCCAAAGGAAGAGAGCCTCCTCCTATTTGAGACATGCATTCGACCGTATTAATTTCTAAAAGGTCTGTAAATTCCTTTAGCCTATTGGAAAGCCTTTCCGCACTGATTTTAATATCCTCTGCATTTCTGTTTATCATATTAAGCACGGGAATATTACTTATTGCTCTTTCTTCATCAATGTACTCATGAAATACACTTTCCAACACAGCAGCAGTAAATTTGTCAATTCTCAATGCCCTGTTTAAAGGATGCTTTTTTATTTTATCTATGTATTGTTTTTTACCTACTATAATGCCCGCCTGAGGACCGCCTAAGAGTTTGTCTCCGCTAAAGCATACTATATCGGCTCCTGCTTTAATTGAATTTTGAACCGTAGGTTCATAGGTCAGGCCATAGCTGCTGAGGTCTACCAGCACGCCGCTTCCTATATCTTCTATAATCGGTATACCATATTTTTTGCCTAATGCTGAAAGTTCCTCAATTGAAACACTTTCGGCAAACCCGACTATTTTGTAATTGCTGGTATGTACCTTTAACAGAGCCGCTGTTTCAGAAGATATTTTTGCCTCATAATCATATAAGTGGGTTTTATTTGTTGTTCCCACTTCCACTAAACTTGAGCCGCTTTGCATCATAACATCAGGAACTCTGAAGGAGCCTCCTATTTCAACTAATTCTCCCCTTGATACTATTACTTCTTTATCCTTAGCCAAGCTTGACAGTATTAAAAGAACGGCAGCCGCATTGTTATTAACGGCAATTGAAGCTTCTGCCCCGGTAATTCTGCAAATAATCTTTTCGAAATGAGAATATCGGGAGCCTCTTTTCCCCTGCTCCAAATCATACTCAAGATTTGAATATCCGGTTACTATATTTTTAACTCTTTCAGCCGCTTGTGTTGATATAACCGCCCTCCCTAAATTTGTGTGAAGAATTGTTCCTGTCCCGTTAATAACTCTTTTCATGTTATATGAGGTAAATTTATGCACCTCTGAAGTTATTTTATTTATTATATTTTTAATTTCTTCATTTATTATATCTTCGTTATTTGTATTATTGTTGATAAATATTCTTAAGTCTTCAGTTGCTTTTCTTACGCAATCCAAAACCAAGTCCCTGCTTGTGATATCCAATAATTCCTTGATTTTCTTGTTTTCCATTATTGAATCCACTTTGGGAATATTTCTGTAATATTTGTTTACATCCATCTCATACTCCTATATTTATATTTTTAAATAGCACCTTTTAATTTATTGTTATCAATTCTTTGATTTTATCAAAGGTTTTATCCCCGATTCCATCTACATTTTTAATTTCCTCAATGGAAGTGAATTTTTTGATGCTTCTGTAATCAATAATTTTTTTTGCATACACTTCTCCGATGCCGGGCAGTGTCATTAAAGAATCAGCAGATGCGGTATTTATATTAATCAGAGTATTGCCTATTTCATTGTCAGAGATAATTTCCGCATCTCCTTCTTCATATATGTAAATTTTCTCTCCGTCAGTCAATTTTTTAGCCTTGTTTAAATTTTGCGTAACTGCTTTTTCCTTAAGGCCTCCTGCCTTATTAATGGCATCAATTACCCTGCTTCCTTCATATAATCCGTATACACCGGGATTATTCACCGCTCCGTCAATATCAACATAAATAAAGGTTTCTTTTACTTCATTATTATGTGCTTCACCATTTTGCTCGACATCTGAATAATTTGTGAAAATAATTTCTTTTTCCTTGCCGGATAATTTAATCCCTATGGCAGTCATAATAATTATTGTAATGATTAAAACAACGGCAAGTCCTTTTTCGTAGATGCTGTTGTTCATAGTTCCCCCTATACAGCTAATCTGGGACATTCACTGTTGGTATGTCCGCCTTTCTCTACATTATACATTATTTAACTGAAAAAGACAAAATTTTTGATTACAAATATTGACTTTTCTGCTATACTATTATTTGATATATTTACGGATACATTCCTCTTACAGGTTATCCCTGATAAAAGAGATGTGCCCCCTTTACTTATACAAGGAGTTACCGATGACAAAACGAATACTAATCTATTTATTAATTTTCCAATGTTTTTTAGTTAATTTCAGCACCGCATATGCAGCAGCCCCGTCACTTATAAGTGAATCTGCAGTATTAATCGATGCAGATACCGGTACCATATTGACACAAAAAAATGCGGACAAAAAAATGTATCCGGCAAGCTTAACAAAAATTATGACAGCTATCTTAGCAATAGAAATGGGAAAGTTAACTGATATTATAACAGTTGACAATGAAACTCCCCATGAAATTGACGGAAGCCACATTGCCTTAGAGGCGGGAGAAATACTTACATTAAAGGATTTATTGTATGCATTGATGCTTCCTTCGGCAAATGATGCCGCATCGGTAATCGCAAAACATTACGGGAAAAGCTTGGATGGATTTGTAAAGATAATGAACGAAAAGGCAAAGGAATTAGGAGCATACAACACTAATTTTGAAAACCCTCACGGACTACATAATGAAAATCATTACACAACCGCAGCCGACCTTGCATTAATAACTAAGTACGCAATGGAAAATGAAACATTCAGAAAAATTGTAGCAACAACCAGATATGAAATACAAACAACAAATAAAAAGCATGAGCCGAGACCCTTCACAACCTTAAACAAGCTCTTGTACAACAATAACAACAATCAAATATTGGTGAACGGTGCATATATAAGCCCCTATTATGAATATGCAACCGGGGCAAAGACAGGGTACACGCCGGAAGCGGGAAACTGCCTTGCAGCAACCGCTGAGAAGGATGGAACTAAACTTATTGCGGTTACCATGAAAGGAATTTCTCTTGAAATGTACCAGGATGCACATAATCTTTTTAACTATGGATTTGAAGAATATGAATGCGCAACATTGATAAGCAAAAATACCTTTGTGAAAAACATAAAAATCACCAACGGGGATTCCAGGGAAATATCCGTAATAACAGAAAATGACCTAACTGCGCTTATTGAAAAAAGCTCATCAGGTGATATAAAATCCAATGTAATTATGGATGATATCACTCTTCCAATTGAAAAAAATGATGTTGTGGGAAAAATTGAGTATACACTCAACAATGAAATTATAGGAACTGTAAATTTAATATCTCCCATATCCGTTAAAAATACAGCGGTTGAAAGTCAAGGAAATATCTTTCTTGCAATTGTTAAGTTTATAGGTCTTCTCATATTGTTTGCCGGAATTTCGGTATTGCTCCTGAAAATTTATAACGATATAAGAATCCGAATCAACAGAAAGAAAAG
>DCDU01000049.1:5798-5978 GCA_002316585.1 Firmicutes bacterium UBA1047
AATCAACAGAAAGAAAAGACGAAGAAAATATAATAATTACTAAAAAAATCAGGTAATCACCTGATTTTTCCCTTATGGCACATCCAAAATTCTTTATATTACCGCTATTGCATCGATTTCTACATTTGCGTCCTTTGGAAGTCTTGCGACTTCTACGCATACTCTTGCGGGCTTTGTATC
>DCDU01000049.1:6193-7329 GCA_002316585.1 Firmicutes bacterium UBA1047
TCCAAAATAGCTTTTACATTCATTAGGGACATGCGTGTTTCTTCTTTAATGTCTCCACCTTTGTAAAGCTCTCCCGTTGCCGGATTTATCGGCAGCTGACCTGAAACATATATTGTGTTTCCCGCTTTAATTCCCTGAGAATAAGGACCTACCGCCGCAGGCGCATTGTTTGTGTGAATAATACTATTCATAATATCCTCCTACTTCCAATTTTTTATTCCATATTGCTCAACATCCAATGAATTATTATCATACCATAAGGATTCAAGGTCATAAATTTCCCTTTCGTCCTTATGAAAGATATGAACAATTATGTCGTCAGTTTCCAACAGAATCCATCTTCCGGTTTCAAAACCTTCCTTATAATAAAAATCAATCCCTTCCAATGCTCCTTTTTCAATTACTTCATCTGCAATTGCAGCTGTCTGCTTTTCGTTATTTCCGCTGCATATTATGAAATAATCAGTGATGGAACTGGATTTAGACACATCTAAAACAACAAAGTTGTAAGCTTTTTTATTGTCGCAGGCTTTTAAAATAGTTTCTATATTTTTTTCGACTAAGGTCATTTTTCCTCCTCGCAGGTAATTTAAAGTATTTACTGATTCTATATTAAGTTCTAAATTTCTTTTTTTAACATACTCAATGGTGCTTTCCAATGATTTGATTATTGCATCATCAATGTTTAAATAAGCGGCTTTCCTGATTTCTTCAACGCCTTCATAATTTCTTCCGGGCTCTATTTTATCTGCTGTAAAAATTATTTTTTCCAAAAGAGTCATATTTACTCTTCCGGTTGTATGATACATAATTGCGTTTATTATATCCATATCCTTCACATCATATTTAACTATGGCAAGCTCCGCGCTTTTTTTTGCATGCTTCAAATTGTCAGGACATCTTGACTTTCCGCAGTCATGCAATAAGCCTCCGATTTTTGCCTTTTCAGTATCACAGCCGTAAGATAAAGCAAGCTTCTCAGCCTCCTCCATTGTTCCGACGCTGTGACGGTACAATTTAGGTGCTAATTCAATTTCCAATTCCTTTTTTAATTCTTCAAAATACATTTTCTACTCCTGTACGGGGACATTCCTCTTGCCCTCAAAGACTCACCCTATTTTAGAGGTGTGTCCCCC
>DCDU01000049.1:7407-12965 GCA_002316585.1 Firmicutes bacterium UBA1047
GTACGGGGACATTCCTCTTGCCCTCAAAGACTCACCCTATTTTAGAGGTGTGTCCCCCTCCTTCACTATATACAATTCATTCTTAATTATATATTGTTCAACTGCTTCAGGCAACAGGTATTTTGCAGAAATTCCCATTTCGAACCTTTCTCTTATATTTGTAGAAGATATTTGAAGCATGGGCACCTGTAACATTTCTATATTTCCGCCTAACTTTTTTTGTATTTCACTTATTTTGCTTTTAATATCCTCCATACTCATTCCGGGTCTGGAAACAGCAATAAAGCTGCAAATCTTCAGTAATTCTTCAGGCTCATGCCAGTTCGGAAGATCTATTACCGCATCGGTGCCTGTTATAAAATAAAATTCCGTATTTGCATATAGTTTGTGAAATTCCCTTAAAGTATTCAAGGTGTAGCTTTTTTCGGAATTTTTTATTTCAAAGTCGGAAACGATGAATTTGTCATTTGTCAGCACCGCCATATTAACCATTAATAATCTGTGAAACGAATCCGCCCTCAGTCCCTTTTTATGGGGAGGGTTACCGGCCGGGACAAAAATTATTTCATCTAATTTATAAATATTTAATGCTTCATTTGCCGCTACCAAGTGACCTATATGAATTGGATCAAAAGAGCCGCCCATTATTCCCACTTTTCTTTTTCTCATCTTTCTCCTCTGTTTCTGATAAAGGTAAAAACTGCCGCTGATAAAATTATAATCAATGTAATTATATTTTCAGATTGTCTCACACCGTTAAAGAGCAATTTGCTCATTGACAAACCTAAAATTCCTGAAAATAAGTATGGAAAATATAATTTTATTTTGCTTTGTTTAACCTCTTTTATTCTTTGAAGCATACTTTCTCTGCCTTGGAAATAACCATTCATAAAACCGCTGTAAGAAATAAAAAGTATGTATGCAGACAGAAAAAGCACGGGTATAATTGCTAAATAACAGCTTTTGTCCAAACAAAGCATAACCGACATGGATATAAACAAAGGAGCTAATACTACCTGAGTGAAGGAATCGCCTAAGCCTGCTGATATTCCCATCATACCTTTCTTTATGTATGAAATATTTGCACTTTCAAAGCTTTGATTATTTAACCGTCTCTCTTCCTCCAACGATATTATATATCCGTGTATCGGTGTTCCCATATTGGGCTCCGTATTGAAAAATTCCGTATGATTATGAATGGCTTCGGATATGTCATCCTTATTATTATACAATTTCTTGAAAATATTTTTCATGCAGTGAGCAAATGCCAAACCCATTAATCTTTCATAGCTGTAACATGCATGAGAAAAATTCATCCATATAAACCATGAATATATCAAATCACCTTTTTTAATTATCCCTTTAGGTTTACTCCTAAGTAAAACTGTTTTTTTATCTGAACTAAACAATAAAATAATCATTATTGCAATAAGCAACAAATATGCTCTGATGTCTAAAATTAAAGCAAATATAAATAAAGATAAAAAAATAATAATATTATACTTATTTTTTATTTTATATAAAATATTAAAAGCGGATAATATAATCAAAATTATTCCCGAATAATACAGCAGCACATTTATTTTATTAAAGTCAATTAATCTGTCAAATAAAAACATTAAAAATAAAGCGGTCATTAAAACCAAAGAACTCATTAAATAAAGAAGAAGCTGAGGAAAAAGACCGTTGTAAAGGCTTATGTCCGGAGATGAATCCTCTTTATATTTTTTCTCGTAAATATGTACAAAGATATTATTTATTTTTAATCTGTATTTCCATATTAATATCCCTAAAAAACCAAATGGAAAAGCAATTGCTGCCGCCTCAATAGAATTAAGGTTTAAAACTGCGGCCGCTATTGCCGCCATTATGGCAGTCAGGCATTGATCTCCTCTAAGGGAGCCTCCTGTTGATACAAAGTCAATATAAATAATATTAACAACCGCACCTGCAATCATGCCTGCCTGAATATCATTAAGAATAAAACCTGTGATCATTCCCGCCATTATCGGTCTGTAAACAGTATAATAACCGATACCTAATGAGAGTGCGGTACTGCTTGCCAAAAAATAAAAAATGCTAAGCAAAAAATAATCGGTAAAAGTCATTTTAATTACCATTTATTTCAACAGCCTTGTCCTTCGGGAGCATTCTTATTTCAACATTGATATTGTTTTTTGCAATATCCTTTAAAATATTAAGTTCACCGTCACTTAAATGAATTGAATTGTAGTATCTTTTTCTTCCGTCAGCCGCTCCCACGCCGCCTATATTTATACTGCTCACATTTACCTTTTCAGTTAATCTTTTTATAGCTTCAACACTCCTGAGAAGTATCAATGTTTTATTTCCGTTATCTTCTTTATTTAAAAAGGAAGCTGTTTCGTCAATAGATAACACATGTACTAAAATACCTTCAGGTCCTGAACTTATTATGAGCTCACGCATAAATTCATCATCTGCATATTCATCATCTGCAATAATAACTTCATTTACTTTAAGATATGGTATCCAGGATACAACCACCTGTCCATGCAAAAGTCTATCGTCGATTCTTATAAATACGTTATTTTTCATTTTCTACCTCAGTCTGTTGAAAATTTTTCATTGACAAACACTATGCTTTTCTTACCATTTTTGATTATTTTTTCGGCAATTTCATCTAAGCTGTATGAGTCGCGGGCAATAGCAATATCAATAAACAAAGGGAAGTTAATACCGGTAATGTGAAAAAATTTTCTGTTTTTCATTGCTCTGATTACTGCATTGTATGGGCTTCCTCCATACATATCGGTAAATACAATAAGTTTATCATCAGATATATTTTTTACGCTTTCTTCGACCTTATTTAACAATGCTTCGAAGCTGTCACCATGATAAAATGATATGCTTTGTGCATTTTCAACTTTTCCGATAATCAACTCAGAGCTTTTTAATAGTTCCTTGCCAAAATCTCCATGTGTAACAATTAAAATATTTATCATAATTTCACCTCATTATTTATAATAACATAATTATATATAATTTTCATCACAATAATTTATTTTTTGCTTTTCCCAGCCATCTTTGGTTAAATATACAAGGTGCCTAAATCCAATATCCGCAGCCAACTTATACATATCATTGAATTTATAAGCAATATCCTCTGTTGTATGCGCGTCGGAATTCACTATAACAGGGATATTTCTTTCTCTTATCATTTTTAATATTAGCGTTGAAGGATATTGCTCCTCAGTATATTTTCTTGCCATTCCTCCGGTATTTATTTCTATAACGGAAGATGTATTCTTTATTACATTTAAGCATTTCTTAACAGCTTCCCTATACCAGTCCTCTCTTTCGTCAAATAAAATATTATTCTTGTTATTTTTATTGAACAGATTCAGATGACCGATTATAGGAGGCTGAAATTCTTCTGCCATTTCGGAAATTGTCTCGTAATATGTTTCGACAGCCTTCCTGATATTTCCTTGAAAGCCTTCATTTATACCCCTTAAAAGCTCATCAATATTATAATCGACAGTCCACCTTACACCATTTTTAAAGGTTCCTAAGTAATGAACCGAGCCTATATAATAATCAAGTCTTTTCATCAATGACAAACATAATTCCGTAAAGCCGATACCCGGAATATAATCTAATTCCATTCCTAAGAAAATTTCAATTTTATCCTTGTACTTTTCCTTCAAGCTGTTAACAGTTTCAATGTATTCTTCTATTTTTTCATATTTTATATTCCAGTCAGTTTCCTCATTAACAGGTCCGTGGGATGAAATACCCAATGAATTAAAATTGTTGTCAATTGCCGCTAAAACCATTTCTTTAGGGCTGTTTTTTCCGTCACAATAAAAACTGTGAGTATGTAAATTGGTTAAATGCATTATGTGCCTCCTATTCCTTATTTATATATTAAATGAAGTTGACAAAATAGTAAAGAATTCTTTATTTTTTAATTCACTAATATTATTTTCAAACGTATATTATTATAAGGAAAATCTATTTATATGGAGGATGGTATGAATTATTCAAATTATAGAAATAATATGCCCCACTATGATTCTATGACGTATAGTTATGAACCAATGGGCGTAAATGATTACAGAGTTACACAAAACAGCAGAATGCGCATAGCTAACACAATGCCAACAATGCCGGGTATGCCCGAAGATATGTTTAACCTAAGACCATTTATTCCCGACACCGAAATACCTTTTGAAGTTGACGGAGATATGCCTGCACTGCCGCGAATGCCGGGAATGCCGCAAATGCCGGGAATGCCGCAGATGCCCGGTATGCCGCAGATGCCCGGTATGCCGCAGGTGCCGCGAATGCCGCAAATGCCGCAGATGCCCGGTATGCCGCAGGTGCCGCAAATGCCGCAGAACCCTAACGGAATGCCGCAATCGACCCCCGGTGACGGAAACATATATCCATCAATGCCCGGTATGCAGATGCCGGGAATGCCCGCAATGTCCTGCGAGCAATTGAGAGAAATGATGAGACGCATGAACTGCCCAACGAGCGGTAACGGCACAAATGGAACAAACGGACAAAGACCTGTTACGCCTAGAAATGGTACTGCAACCCCGCCTGCAAACAATAACAGATAATTTAAATGTAATATTTAGTAGCAGCAATGCTATTAAATATTACATACTACGATAATTATGAGTTTCCCGTGACAGCAATATTACATAGCTAATCGGGATTCTTTTTAAAATATATCATTATTTTAATGTGTACATACAGTTTTTTAAAAAATTTGCATATAATGTATAACTTTGGGGGTGTTTTTTTGATTGAAAATTTGTTACAGATTATATTGCCACTTTCAATTTTTATTTTTGGTTACATAACTAACGGAAGCTCCTTCCCGCAGCCCTTGAGCAAGGAAGAAGAAGCGGTACTTATTCATAAATCAAAAGAAGGTGACTTGGAAGCAAGGAACACACTTATTGAAAGAAATCTTCGTCTTGTTGCACACGTGATAAAAAAATATAAGACTGTGGGAATAGACCAGGAGGATTTAATTTCCATAGGAACAATAGGTCTGATTAAGGCAGTATCAACCTTCGACAACAATAAGGGCATCAGGCTTGCCACCTATGCCGCCAAATGTATAGACAATGAAGTGCTTATGACTATAAGAAGCGACAAGAAACTTAAAAAAGAAGTATCTCTTCAGGGACCTTTAGGAACAGACAAGGAAGGTAATAATATTTATCTTATCGATATTATTAAATACGAGGGCGAAGAAATTGTAAGCAGGTTGGATAAAGAAGAAAAAATAAAAGCCTTGGATGAAATATTAGATAAAACACTTCAAAAAAGAGAAAAAATAATTATTGAAATGCGGTACGGCATAAGAAACAAAGAGCATAAAACGCAGAGGGAAATCGCAAAGCTTTTGGGAATATCAAGATCTTACGTATCAAGAATCGAAAAGAAAGCCCTAAAAAAGCTCTATGATGCCCTGATATCCAATGTTGGGAATTAACTACAACATTGGATATCAGGCAGCGCAGTCTCCTTCACCAAAATATTTGCTCCCTTTGGTC
>DCDU01000225.1:0-370 GCA_002316585.1 Firmicutes bacterium UBA1047
GGACATTCCTCTTACCTCAAAGACTATCCTTATAAGTAGAGATGTGTCCCCATACCTCTGAGAAATGGGGTTAGGGCATCTACTTATCGTATGTTATTAATGATTCTACCTTATATCCTTTTAGTCTGTCTCTTCCCTTCAAATCGCTGAGTTCTATCAAAAAACCGAGACCTGCGACTTCTCCGCCTAACTTTTCAACTAATTTTGCCGTTGCATACATAGTGCCTCCGGTAGCTAACAAATCATCCACAATCAGTACCTTCTGCCCTTTTTTGATTGCATCCCTATGTATTTCCAAAGAGTCTGTGCCGTATTCCAATTCATATTCATATTTAATTGTTTCCGCAGGAAGCTTCCCCGGCTTTCTTAC
>DCDU01000225.1:633-3195 GCA_002316585.1 Firmicutes bacterium UBA1047
TTAAAACTAATTCCTTCAGCGGGAAAGTTCTCTATAACGCGAATTTTATCCTTTAATTTCATGGGTCCCTCCATGGTTCATTTTTTTATATAAAGTATGTCATTTTTTAAAGCATATTGAATATTATCTGCCTTTTTTAAAATACATACAATTTCTTCGGCTGTTATTTTTGTATTATATAATTTATTAAGCTTTTCTACAAGTATAAATATATCAGTCTTGATTATTTTGGATTTTGCTTTGTTTATTAAAAACCTTAATATTTTCATTTTTTCATCATCTATTTTATAATCAAACTCTTCTTGTTCTTCAACATTATGCAAAATCAGCTGAATACTTCTTTTACCGTTAAATACATTTTCACTTATATGTACAATATAAGAATAAGGTATGGAAAGAATTTTTTCAAGCATGCCTATTTTTCCAAATCCTATAACAGGAATGCTGTATCTTTCCTGCGAAAGCATAAAGCTTAAATGTGTGCCTTCCTTTCCGACCTTTCGGACATTTTTTAAGCTCACATCTCTTAGAGCTAATAAAGGTTTTGGGTTGCCTGAACCGAACGGCTCAAATTTGTTTATTTCATCATAAAGCCTTAAGTTAATTTCAGACACCTTCAGTATTGCATCTGCTCTTATTTCATTATAATTATATTCTTCATCAATAATAGAGCCCACATAATTATTAAGCTCATTGGCAAAGGAGTTTATATTTTTCCCCAAGATTGTGAGTCCTGCAGCCAATTTATGTCCGCCGTATTTTTCAAGATAACAATCCGAACACTTAAATGATTCGAATATATCAATATAATCCAAGCTTCTTGCAGAGCCCTTGCCTATTCCATCCTTAACTGAAATAACAACACTTGGCTTAATATATTTTTCAGTAAGTCTTGATGCAACAATCCCGATTACGCCTTCATGCCAGTCATTCCCATATACAACTATTACATTTTTTTTATATAGAAAATCTGCTTCAATTTTATCAACCGCTTCATTGAATATTAAGCCTTCCGCTTCTTTTCTGGCACTATTCAGGCTCTCCAATTTCAAAGCAAGCCTTTCCGCTTCTTTTTCATCCTTTGTAATCATCAGCTCGACTGCTGTCTTGGCTGAATCCATTCTTCCCGCCGCATTAATACGCGGGGCTATTATAAATCCTATGTGGTAGGATTTAATACTTTTATCCTGTATACCTGATACTTCAATTAACTTTTTAAGCCCTAAAATTTTCGTATTATTAATTTTATTTAAGCCATTTACTGCGATAATTCTATTATCCTTCATTAGCTCAACTATGTCGGCAATTGTGCCAAGACAGGCATATTCAAGCAATACATCCTCAATATCGTCTACTTTTAAAAACTCGTTTAAATATAACAAAAATTTAAAAGATAGTCCTGCTGCACACAAATGCTTGTTTTCCGAAGGACAATCTTTTTGTTTTGGATTAATTATGGCATAAGCCTTTGGAAGCTCTTCCCTGCACTGATGATGGTCCAATATAATTACATCCTTATTAAGCTTTGTAATTTCATCGATTTTTTCGATTTCAGCAATGCCGCAGTCCACTGTTATGAGCAAATCCATAATTATTTCGCCGCTTTTAATGCTTTTCACGAATTCAGAGCTTATACCGTATCCTTCAAGTTCTCTTTCCGGAACATAATAATCAACATTTGCCCCTGCCTTTTTTAAATAAACAATAAATTGGCTTATGGAAGTTACTCCGTCAACATCGTAGTCGCCGTAAATCAAAATTCTTTCATTATTATTGATTGCATCAATAACTCTTTCGCAGCCCTTATGCATATCTTTGTAATTCTTGGCACTTTCAAAGTATTTGAAGTCCGGGTCAAGGAATTGTTCTATATCATCATAAGATTTAATATTTCTGCTTAAAAGTATTTTCGACGATGTTTTCAACAGATTAAATCTTTTGCTGATATTTTCTATTTCATCATTATTGAATTCATTGACTTTCAACTTCACTGTTTTCATTGTCTGTTTTTGCAGCACCTTCATCTATAATTTCGGTTACTTTCTCAATTTCATTAATATTCTGAGCTTTTACTGCCTCTAATTCCCGGACTCTTTCAGCTAATAATTCTTCCTGCATTTTGATTCTGTCATTCAGCTCGGTAATTTTTGCGCTAAGTTCTTCATTTGTTTTCTTAAGATTCTGTTTATCAGATTCTAAAGCTTTAACGCTTATGTCATGCTGAGCTTTTTCTGTTTCAAACGTCTTAATTTTGTTCGTTAGCTCCTTTTGCTCGGATCTTTTCTTAAATTGCCTTGTGGTGCCTAAAATCAAAACTATAACAGCTCCAAGTATAAGGCAGATCATCATTATTACAGCCAAAGGCATTTCATATCTTGCAAAAAACAAATCAACAGGAACGGGTGTTCCATTCTGTATAGCAAAAATTGCTATAAAAATCGCTATTATAAGAATAAAAATAAAACCAATTTGCACAATAACACTCCTCTCCGATAAAGAATTTTAAATTACTTGTATTATACTATACTTGCATATATAATTACCACTATTTTTTAGTTATTA
>DCDU01000135.1:0-173 GCA_002316585.1 Firmicutes bacterium UBA1047
TTTATAGTAGACAGCGACAATATCAGGTATATAGTTCCCGATGTGACCATAGAAAAAATTAACGATGAATACATAATTATAGTTAATGACAGCTATTTGCCAACACTTACCATAAGCAACTTCTATAAAAACATGATAAATAATTTGGACGATAAGGAAGCAAGTAAATTTTT
>DCDU01000135.1:414-584 GCA_002316585.1 Firmicutes bacterium UBA1047
AGTATTGAGCAAAGAAGAATGACTTTGTACAAAGTAGCCAAATCAATTTTAAAATTTCAGCGAAGGTTTTTTGATGAAGGAAAGTCGGCATTAAAGCCTTTAGTGCTAAAGGATGTGGCAGATGATATAGGTGTGCATGAATCAACCGTAAGCAGAGCAACCAATGGGAA
>DCDU01000135.1:742-1932 GCA_002316585.1 Firmicutes bacterium UBA1047
GTAAGCAGAGCAACCAATGGGAAATATGTTCAAACGCCGAGAGGGTTGTATGAGCTTAAATACTTTTTTGCAAGCAGCTTAAGTGAGGCTGACGGCAGCGGAGTATCCTCCACAAGCGTTAAATCTACCATACAAAAATTAATAGATGAAGAAAATACGCAGAAACCGTTGAGCGACCAAAAAATAGCGGAAAAATTAAATGATGAGGGAATAAATATATCCAGGAGGACTGTGGCAAAATACAGGGATGAAATGAGAATACCTTCATCATCCATGAGAAGAAGATATTAATACAGGGGAATATGTTGATTTATAACATATTCTTTTTAGTTAGAGGAATGGGGACGCACCTTAACTATAGGGATAGTCTTTGCGGGCAAAAGGAATGTCCCCGAAGAGACGGGGATACACTTCTTTTGTCGGGGCAGGGGAGGCATTTCGGTAATTTGTTACAAAAAATACATATAAAATGATATACAATATTTATTTAGTATGTTATAATTCAAATATAATCCTTTCTGAACAAATTTTCATATCAAATAATGTTCTTAAAAAATCCAAAATTTAGTATTGCAATTTAATATTAGTATGATAGAATTAAGATAGGGACGCCAAACGAAAGATAGGGACAATAAATAGCCCGGAGGTATTATGGATATAAATAATATTTTTGAAATACAAAAAAGAATAGTTCCGGAAACTGTTGAGCTTTTGATGAAAAGATATGAAATTATGAAGGTAATAAGTACTTTTCAACCTGCGGGAAGAAGATTTTTATCAAATAAATTAGGAATTTCGGAAAGAACCGTGCGTACTGAAATAGACAAGTTAAAAGAGTTCAATTTAGTTGATATCAAATCTTCAGGAGTTGAATTAACTGAAGAAGGTAATAAAATTCTGTCTGATATTCATAGTACATTTTATTACATAAAAAATTTGTCAGATATAGAACTTAAGCTTATGGAGAAGCTTAAATTAAAGAGAGTTGCAGTAGTATCGGGAGACTGCGAAAAAGATAACTTTACTTATAATGATTTGGGAAAAAAGGCAGCAGAAATTGTATTGGAAAATCTAAAAAGTGATACAATATTAGGTATAACCGGCGGCACTACAATGGCTAACTTGGTAAGGCAGATGAAAAGAAAAAAAAGAATGAAGAAACTTTTGGTTTTGCCTGCAAGGGGAGGACT
>DCDU01000135.1:2118-2541 GCA_002316585.1 Firmicutes bacterium UBA1047
AATACAAGCTTCTGCATATACCTGACAATTTGGATGAAAATTCTCTGATTGTGTTAAAAAACAATAAGTTAATAAGTGAGGTTTTGGATGATATTCAAAAAATAAATTTGCTGATTTTTGGAATAGGCAATGCTAAAGACATGGCAATAAGGAGAAAATCGGAAACACAAGTATTTGAAAAAATAGAAAAAGAAAATTTAACGGCTGAAGCATTTGGTTATTTCTTTGATAGTAAGGGCAATGTAAAAATGCAGACTAATTCGGTGGGAATTACATTGGAAAATTTTAAGGAAATTAATAATGCAATAGGAGTTGCGGCAGGCAGTTCAAAGGCGGAAGCAATTTATGCCGTAACAAAGTATAATAATAATTTTATCCTTGTGACAGATGAAGCTGCCGCAAAAAGGATATTAGAATTATAAA
>DCDU01000135.1:2739-4445 GCA_002316585.1 Firmicutes bacterium UBA1047
GATTGGCATTGAGGCTGATGGCTAAAGATAAGGACTTTCAGGTTGTTGCAATCAACACAAATTCCGATGCGGAAACATTGACATATTTGTTGAAGTATGATACTGCACACGGCAATTTTTTGACCGATAAAATTTCCTACAAAGATAATATAATATATGTTGATGGCAATGAAATAATCACATCAAGGGTAAAAGAACCCGAAAACTGCAATTGGAAAGAATTGGGCATAGACTTGGTGATTGACTGTACAGGTAAATTTAACGAAAAAGAAAAAGCAGAAGCCCACATTAAGGCAGGAGCAAAAAAAGTATTGCTTTCAGCTCCGGGAAAAGGAGATATAAAAACCGTGGTATACAATGTAAACCACAATATTCTTGACGGCAATGAAACTGTTGTATCTGCGGCTTCATGCACAACAAACTGCTTAGCTCCATTGGCAAAAGTATTAAATGATGAATTTGGAATTGTAAAGGGGCTTATGACTACTGTTCATGCTTATACAAATGACCAAAATATTCATGACAATTCACATAAAAAAGGTATAATGTCAAGGAGAGGACGTGCGGCTGCAGCAAATATTGTTCCTGCATCAACCGGTGCGGCAAAAACAGTGGGTATTGTTCTTCCTGAATTAAAGGGCAGACTTGACGGCATAGCTCTTCGTGTTCCCACACTTACAGGCTCGGTTGTAGACTTAACCGTTGAGCTTGGAAGAAATGTTACTGTTGAAGAGGTGAATGCAGCTGTTAAGAATGCTGCTAATGAAACACTTCAATACACCGAAGATCCGATAGTATCAAGCGATGTTATAGGAAGTCTTTATGCTTGTGTATTTGATGCATTGTCCACTCAAATAATTGAAGCTGACAGAAAGCAGATGGTTAAATTAATTGCGTGGTATGACAATGAAATGTCATTTACATCTCAATTGGTAAGAATAGCTAAGTATTGGGGCTCAATGAAGTAGATGCCCTTCGTGTTACTCGTTTATGGAGGAATATATGAATAAAAAAACTTTAAAGGATTTAAGCCTTAAAAACAAAAGAGTATTAGTAAGATGCGATTTTAATGTTCCTTTGGACAAAGAAGGAAATATTACAGATGATATAAGAATAGTAAGCTCTCTTCCTACAATAAATTATCTTTTGGATAACGGTGCAGCCGTAATACTAATGTCCCATCTCGGGAGACCTGACGGCACGGCGGATAAAAAATATTCTCTTTATCCCGTCGCACAGAGGTTAAAATCTCTTTTAGGAAAAGATATTATATTTGAAGATTGTGACTCAGTTGTAGATGATAAAGTGAAGAAAGATGCGGCAAAACTTAAAAGCGGTGAAGTAATGCTTTTGCAGAATACAAGATTTAGAAAAGAAGAAACAAAAAATAAAGGCGATTTTGCGAAAGAATTGGCATACCTTGGTGATTTGTTCGTAAATGATGCATTTGGCACAGCTCACAGAGCTCATTCCTCAAATGTAGGCATATGTGGGTATTTGCCTTCTGCGCTTGGATTTTTGGTGGAAAAAGAAGTTGAGGTAATGGGAAAAGCACTGAAGGAGCCTAAAAGACCGTTTACGGCAATTTTGGGGGGAGCTAAGGTTTCCGACAAAATAGCGGTTATAGAAAATTTATTAAATATTGCGGATAATGTTTTAATCGGGGGAGGTATGATGTATACTTTCCTTAAGGCAAAAGGATATAA
>DCDU01000135.1:4531-17295 GCA_002316585.1 Firmicutes bacterium UBA1047
GATAATGTTTTAATCGGGGGAGGTATGATGTATACTTTCCTTAAGGCAAAAGGATATAACATAGGAAAATCTCTTTTGGAAGAAGATAAAATTGATTTGGCAAAAAATATAATTGAAAAAGCCAAATCGAAAAATGTGAATTTATTACTGCCGGTAGATACTGTGGTTGCAAAAGAATTTAAAAATGATACCGAATTCTTCTCAACCGATACCGACAAAATACCTGATGAATATATGGGACTTGATATAGGAGAAAAGACCGTTGAATTATTTATTGAAGCAATAAAAAAATCAAAAACAATAATTTGGAACGGTCCCTTAGGTGTTTTTGAAATGGATAACTTTGCTAAGGGTACAAATGCCATAGCAAAAGCAATGGCTGATAATCAGGATGCAATATCCGTTATCGGCGGAGGCGACAGTGCGGCAGCAGTTGAAAAAATAGGATTAGCGGATAAAATTACTCATATTTCCACAGGAGGCGGTGCTTCCTTAGAATTCCTTGAAGGTAAAATATTACCCGGAATTGAAGCAGTAGATAATAAATAGGAGTGATGAAATGAGAAAACCATTAATTGCAGGTAATTGGAAAATGAACAATGATGTGGAAGAAAGCCTTAAATTGGCAAGGAGCTTAAAATCTTCGGAATTGGATAAGAATGTTGATGTGTTGATTTGTCCTCCGTTTACGTCTATATATGCAATAACCGGTGAACTGAAAAATTCATCAATAAAAGTAGGAGCCCAAAACATGCACTTTGAAGACAGCGGTGCCTATACAGGTGAAGTTTCACCTACAATGTTAAAGAATATGGGTGTTGAATATGTAATAATCGGGCATTCTGAAAGAAGACAGTATTTTGGTGAAACAGATGAAATAATTAATAAAAAAATAAAAGCTTCGTTAAAACACGGTCTAAAGCCGATTCTTTGCGTAGGTGAATCCTTGGAGCAAAGAGAAGCGGGCATTGAAAAGGAAGTTGTAAGAAATCAATTAATAAATGATTTGGATATGGTCATGAAGGAGGATGCCGTCAATATAGCTGTTGCTTATGAACCTGTTTGGGCAATCGGAACAGGCAGGACAGCTACAAGCGAGCAGGCAAACGAAATGTCATCATTTATCCGAGCTGTCCTTGCAGATGTTTTTACTGCGGATGCTGCCGATAATATGATTATTCAATACGGAGGCAGCGTAAAGGCTTCCAATGCCAATGAAATCATGAGTCAATCCAACATAGACGGAGCATTGGTTGGCGGCGCCAGTTTAAAAGCGGATGAATTTATTAAAATTGTTAATTTTGGAAAGTAGAAAGGTTGTTAAATATGAATAAAGTAACTGCACTGATTATTCTTGACGGATGGGGCATAGGACCGGATTATGAGGGAAATGCCATAAAAAGAGCAAAAACCCCCAATTTTGACGTATTGATGAGAAGGTACCCAAATACAACTTTATCTACCAGCGGTTATGATGTTGGTTTGCCGAAAGGACAGATGGGTAATTCTGAGGTAGGGCATTTAAACATCGGAGCCGGCAGAATTGTGTATCAGGATTTAACCAGAATTACTATGTCAATAGAAAATGGAGAGTTTGAGAAGAATGAAGCTTTGCAAAGCGCCATAAATTATGTAAAAGAAAAAAAGTCAACTCTGCATTTAATCGGACTTTTATCTGACGGTGGCGTACATAGTCATAATACTCATTTGTACAGCTTGATTGAACTTGCTAAAAAGAATGGATTAAGCGATGTTCAAATACATTGTATTACTGACGGTCGTGACGTTAGTCCCACAAGCAGTCCGAATTACATAAAAGATTTAATTAAAAAGATTAAAAAAATCGGGTTAGGCCATATTGCTTCCATTATGGGAAGATATTATGCCATGGACAGAAACAGACAGTGGGACAGGGTTGAATTGGCGTACAATGCTTTAACCCAAGGTATAGGCGAGAAATTCAAAGATCCTGTCGATGCAATAAAAACTTCTTACTTAAACGGAGTAACAGATGAGTTTATTAAGCCTCTGCTGATAGAAAAAGAAAATGGCGAGCTTGGAACCGTTAAGGACAATGACGCAATTATTTTCTTTAATTTCAGACCTGACAGAGCAAGAGAGATAACAAGAGCATTTGTTGATGATGATTTCACATATTTTAACAGAAAAAAAGTAAATGTTAAATTTGTATGTATGACTTTGTATGATAAAACCATTGAGAATGTAGAAATTGCATATAAGCCTAATTTTGTGCAAAAAACCTTGGGCGAGTATTTCAGCAGTTTAAGTATAAAGCAGTTAAGGGCAGCTGAAACCGAAAAATATGCTCATGTTACATATTTCTTCAATGGCGAGATTGAGGAGCCTTTTGAAAACGAGGTTAGAATTTTAATACCGTCACCTGACGTTCCTACTTATGATTTGAAGCCGGAAATGAGTGCCTTTGAACTTAAAAAAATGATTATGGAGCAATTGGAAAAGGAAATTTATCAGGTTATGATAATTAATTTTGCAAATCCTGATATGGTGGGACACACCGGAGATGTAGAAGCAGCTATAAAGGCGGTGGAAGCTGTTGATAAATGCTTGGGAGAAATTGTAAATTATATAATCAGAATAGAAGGAACGGCACTAATTACAGCAGACCACGGAAATTGCGAGGAAATGCTGGACAGAGACACCCTTGACACTATAACATCTCATTCTACAAACAGAGTGCCTTTTATAGTTGTAGACAGCAAAAAGTTCAAATTAAGAGAAGGAATTTTAGCTGATGTTGCACCCACGATGCTTGAGCTTATGGGTCTTGAAAAACCTGCAGAAATGACAGGAAACAGTTTAATAGTTCATAATAAATAAGGGAGGTAGACATGACTATAATATCGGATATATACGCAAGAGAAATATTGGATTCAAGAGCAAATCCTACAATTGAGGTTGAAGTATGGACGGAAAGCGGAGGCTACGGAAGAGCGGGAGTACCCTCCGGAGCTTCAACAGGAGCATTTGAAGCAATAGAACTTAGAGACGGCGACAAAAACAGATATTTGGGAAAGGGAGTATTAACTGCTGTTGATAATGTTAACAATATTATTGCTCCTGAATTAATAGGAAGAGATTCATTAAATCAAGCTGAAATTGATAAGCTGTTAATTGAGCTTGACGGCACTTCGAACAAAGGTAAATTAGGCGCCAACGCAATTTTAGGAGTTTCTGTGGCATGTGCCAAGGCTGCCGCAAACACATTGGGTTTACCTTTATATCAGTATTTAGGAGGAGTTAACGGCAAGGTTCTTCCTGTTCCGATGATGAATATTTTAAACGGAGGTCAGCACGCTGACAACAATGTGGATATTCAGGAATTCATGATAATGCCTGTAGGAGCTGAAAATTTCAAGGAAGCCTTGAGAATGGGAGCCGAAATATTCCATAATTTAAAAAGTGTTTTAAAGGCAAAAGGATTAAACACAGCTGTTGGTGATGAAGGAGGTTTTGCGCCGAATTTATCATCCAATGAAGAAGCATTGATTACTATAGTGGAAGCAATAAAAAAGGCAGGCTTTGCTCCGGGTAAGGATGTAATGTTGGCTATTGATGTGGCCGCATCAGATTTATTCGACCCTGAAACAAAGATATATACTCTTGAGGGCGAAGGAAGAAAGTTTACTCAGGCTGAAATGGTTGACTACTATGCGGATTTAGTAAGCAAATATCCGATAATATCAATTGAAGACGGTATGAATGAAGAGGACTGGGAAGGCTGGAAAATACTTACCGATAAGCTTGGAGACAAGGTTCAGATTGTTGGAGATGATATATTTGTTACAAATACAATTAGGTTGAAGAAAGGAATTGAATTAAAGGTTGCAAATTCAATTTTAATAAAATTAAATCAAATTGGAACAATAACTGAAACGCTGGATACCATAGAAATGGCAAAGAGAGCAGGATATTCTGCTGTTGTATCACATCGCTCGGGGGAAACTGACGATTCAGTCATAGCTGATTTGGTAATTGCAGTTAATGCAGGACAGATAAAAACAGGAGCTCCGTCAAGAATGGACCGTGTAGCTAAATATAATCAGCTGTTAAGATTAGAAGATATATTGGGTGAGACTGCGCAATATAATGGATTGGATGTTTTCTACAATATAGGAAGGTGAACACACCAATAAGATATAGAGACACAATTCGTTGCGAATGACCTACCAGCCATTTTTCTGAAAAAACACTCAGAAAAATGGGGTTAGGGCATCTTTGTTATGCCATTGTTAAAAAATATATTGATTTCATTTATCTTTGGTGTTATAATTTTACTGTTATGCAGATAAAGTAGCAGGAGGTGTTATAGTGGAAGTAGTAGTAAGAATTTTTTTGATAATTGCAAGTTTAATATTAATTGCAAGTATTTTGCTTCAGTCAGGGAAGTCAGCAGGAATGTCCGGTGAAATTACAGGAGGAGCTGAGTCTATTTGGGGCAAGAATAAAGGAAGAAGTTACGAAGGTAAATTAGAGAAAGCTACAGCAGCAGCAGCAATTATATTTGTAGTTGCATCGTTAATTTTAGCGGCGCTTCAATAATATTTTGTAATTTTTTGGGAATAATGTAAATTAATTATTCTAATATTAGATTAATGTTAGAGTATATTTTAGTGTTCATTAGCGGTTTGTAAACTGCTAAACTGTAAATTATAAATTACTATGGAGGAAAAGAAACAAATGAATACTTTAATAATAGCTCCCATAGTGGGAGTTTTAGCGTTACTGTTTGCTTTTTACAAAGCATCAAGTATAAGCAAAGCAGAACCTGGGAATGAAAGAATGCAGGAAATTGCTTCATATATCCATGAAGGAGCAATGGCATTCCTTGCAAGACAGTATAAATCGGTTGGTATTTTCGCAATAATTATGTTCTTTATTTTAGGATTTGCAATTAACTGGCCGACTGCAGCAGCATTTGCCGCAGGAGCCTTATGCTCTGCGCTTGCAGGATATTTTGGAATGACCGTAGCAACTAAAGCAAATGTAAGAACTGCAAATGCAGCAATGAAATCAGGAATGAACAAGGCATTGGATATTGCATTCTCAGGCGGTTCAGTAATGGGAATGACGGTTGTAGGTCTTGGTCTTTTGGGAACAGGCTTATTCTGGCTAATTTTTAAAAATGAAAATATTGTAACAGGATTCAGTCTTGGAGCATCTTCTATAGCTTTATTTGCACGTGTAGGCGGCGGTATTTATACAAAAGCAGCCGATGTGGGGGCAGATTTGGTTGGTAAGGTTGAATCGGGAATACCGGAAGATGACCCGAGAAACCCTGCGGTTATAGCAGACAATGTTGGCGATAACGTTGGTGACGTTGCAGGAATGGGTGCCGATTTATTTGAATCATATGTTGGCTCGATAGTTTCAGCTATTACATTAGGTGTTCTTGCATATAAAAACAGACCCGGTTTTGATGGAACGGAAGGAGTACTATTTGCTCTGTTAATATCAGCTGTAGGTATTGTAGCTTCTATATTGGGAACAATGTTTGTAAGAGGAAAAGAAGGCTCAAATCCACAAAAAGCTTTAAATATGGGTACATATGCTTCATCATTAATAGTTATGGTAGCAGCATTCTTCTTAAGCAATTCAATGCTTAAAAGCTTGCTTCCTTTCGGCTCAATCGTGTTTGGCTCTGCAGTAGGTTTAATAATTGCTAAAATTACGGAAGTATATACTTCAGACGAATATAAATATGTTAAAGAAATCGCCGACCAATCAGAAACAGGCGCAGCTACAACAATTATCAGCGGTTTGTCCGTTGGTATGCGTTCAACTGCTTATCCCATAATCGTTTTAGCAATTGGCATTATAGGCTCCTATTTAATAGCAGGTTATGACCCTTCTGCAGCAGGAAGTATAAACGGAACTATGGGATTATACGGTATAGCACTTGCAGCGGTAGGTATGTTGTCAACTACCGGTATGACAGTTGCAGTTGATGCTTACGGACCGATTTCCGACAATGCCGGCGGTATAGCCGAAATGTGTGAATTGCCTCATGAAGTAAGAGAAATAACAGATAAATTAGACTCTGTCGGAAATACAACGGCTGCAATAGGTAAAGGATTTGCAATAGGTTCAGCTGCTTTGACAGCTCTTGCATTATTTGCATCATATACTATGGTTACAGGCATTACATCAATAAGCTTAACAGAGCCTACAGTAATGGCAGGTGTGTTCATAGGCGGCATGCTTCCGTTTTTATTCTCTGCAATTACAATGAGTGCGGTTGGTAAGGCAGCATTTTCAATGATAGAAGAAGTTAGAAGACAGTTCAGAGAAATGCCGGGCATAATGGAAGGAAAAGATAAGCCGGATTACAGAAGATGCGTTGATATTTCAACATCAGCAGCATTAAAAGAAATGATTATTCCGGGACTTTTGGCAGTTGTAGTTCCCCTAATAGTTGGATTCGTATTAGGTAAGGAAGCTCTTGGAGGATTACAAGCAGGCGCATTGGTAACAGGTGTTCTAATGGCAATATTCATGTCAAATGCAGGCGGTGCATGGGACAATGCAAAGAAATATATTGAAGGCGGAACTCACGGCGGAAAAGGAAGCACAGCTCACAAAGCTGCCGTAGTTGGAGATACTGTAGGAGACCCATTCAAGGATACATCAGGTCCTTCCATCAATATTTTAATCAAGCTGATAACTGTTGTATCATTAGTATTTGGACCATTAATCGGAGACGGAATATTGACAATGTTTTTTTAGCATAAACTAAACAATTGAGACTTCTCGCAGAGAGGTCTTTTTTCTTGCAGATGTACATTTTAGATGATATAATTATTTCTATAAATTGACATATAATAATAGTAAAAGATGCCCTAACCCCATTTCTCAGAGGTATGGGGACACACCTTCAGTAAAGGGTAAGTCTTTGCGGGCAGAAGGAATGAAGGGGGTTTGTAGAGATGAACATCGATATTGATGGATTGAATATCAACTACATATATGAGGGAAAAGGAAAAGATGTGTTGCTGCTGCACGGTTGGGGCTGCAGTATACAAACCATGATGCCGATTTTTAATATATTAAAAAATAGATTCAGAGTAACAGTACCGGATTTGCCGGGCTTCGGTGAAAGTGACACTCCGAAAAAACCATGGAATTCATATGATTATGCTGAATGCATATACAAATTTGCGGAAAAACTTAATTTGAAAAAAATAATTATATTTGGCCATTCACATGGAGGAAGAATTTCAATAATACTATCAAGCAAGTATAATTTAGCTGATAAATTAATACTTATAGACAGTGCGGGAATAATTCCCAAACGAACAGCTAAGTATTATATAAAAGTGTATTGGTTTAAATTGTTAAAAAGAATTTATTTATTATTGCCTTCAGGCAATAAGGAAGAAAAACTGAATAAATTTTACAAAAAATACGGTTCTCGGGACTACAGAGATTCTGACGGAGTCATGCGCCAAACAATGGTTAAGGTGATAAATGATAACCTGTTAAGCCTGTTAAGGAATATTAAGGTGCCGACATTGCTGATTTGGGGTGAAAATGATGAAGATACGCCTGTTTATATGGGAAAAATAATGGAAGAAAATATTCCGGACAGCGGGCTTGTAACGTTAAAGGGAGCAGGACACTATTCCTATATTGATAATTACGAGCAGTTCAGGGCAATAATAAATGTGTTTTTAAAAGATGATAGGAGAGATATATAATGCTTATAATGTTTCTTTACATATTATTTTGGTTTGCTTTATGCGGGCTTAAATTAAAGCAAAGCCTTCATATAATTCAGTTAGAAGGCTACAGCAGTGAGAAATACATAAATTGGGTTGAAATAAATAAGAAAAAAGTACATACAAAACATGATATAATTTATGTAGTTAATTTGTTGATTTTCTCAGTATTTATAATTATTAAATCCTTGGGAGAAATAATATCCGCATATACATTGGTATATGCGGCAGTATCATTAATTTTCATAGTTATTAGTATCTGGTCAAAGGAAGAATATAAAAAGCCTTTAGTTTTCACACCAAGAGCTAAGAGATTGTATGGGATTGCGTTATTGCTTGTCTTGCTTGATCTTCTGATAACCCTGTTTATTGTTCATATGATTACGAGAGATGTATTTGCATATCTTCCTGTATGGGCGGGAATATTGACAATTATTTATTACTTTTCATCATTTTATATGTATGGAGCAAATTTCATAGCAAAACCTATTGAAAATAATATAAATAAAAAATACTATGAAGCTGCTTCCGAAAAAATAAGGAATATGGATGTTACCTCGATAGGAATAACAGGCAGCTATGGAAAAACCAGCACTAAGTTTATCACTGCCGCTATCTTAAGCGAAAAATGCAAAGTATTGAATACACCTGAAAGCTATAACACACCCATGGGGATAAGCAAGGTAATCAATAATCAGCTGACTTCAGATTATAATGTTTTTATAGCTGAGCTTGGTGCTACTAAATCAAAAGATATTGATGAAGTAGCAAAGCTTACAAATCCCAAAATAGGTATTATAACATCCATAGGACCGTGTCATTTAGAAACATTTAAATCGATTGACAATATTATGAGGACAAAATATGAATTGATTGAAAATTTGCCTGACGACGGAACAGCAATATTTAATTACGACAATGAGTATGTAAGGAAATTGGCTGACAAAACATTTAAAGCAAAGCTTCTGTACGGTATTGACAATATTGAAGAAACAGATATATTCGCAACAAATATACATGTTGACAGCAATGGCTCTTCTTTTTCATTATGCATAAACAGCTTAGGAACTATCGACTGCAATACCAAGCTGTTAGGTGAACATAATATACTAAATATTTTAGCGGGTGCGGCTGTTGCATCAGTTTTAGGGCTGTCTTTGAAGGAAATAGCCGATGGAATTTCAAAGCTGAAAGCTGTAGAGCACAGACTTCAGCTTATAGACCATGGAACAGGTGTATTGGTTATAGATGATGCATTTAATTCTAACCCAGACGGAGCAAAGGCCGCACTGAATGTACTTAATTCATTTACAGACAGAAGAAAAATAATAGTAACGCCGGGAATGGTTGAGCTAGGTGATTTGGAAGTTACAGAAAACTATAAATTCGGAGAAAATATTGCAAGTGTATGCGATGTTGCAATATTGGTAGGGAGAAAACGCACTCTTCCCATTTATGAGGGAATTAAAAAGCATAGCTTTAATGAAGATAATTTGTATGTGGTTAATTCATTAAATGAAGCTACAGAAATATTGAAAACACTGACAAAAGTTAATGATGTGGTTCTTTTTGAAAATGATTTGCCTGACACATACGATGAAAAATAAAATCATGGAGGGAGTTATGAAAAAATCTATAGGTATTATTATCGGCGGAAAAACAGTCGAGCATGAAGTTTCGATAATTACAGGCATGCAGGTTTTTGAAAATATTGATAAAAATATTTATGAACCAAGGATAATTTATATTCAAAAGGATGGTAAATGGTTGATTGGCAACAGTCTTCATGACATAAACAATTTCAAAGCTAAAAAATTTGAAGATGCATATGAGGTTCTGCCGGGATTTAAGAATGATAAATTAATTCTTTATCCTCATCCTGAATTAAAATCAGGTTTTTTCGGAAAAAAATACGATACATATGAAATTGATATTGTTTTTCCCGCTGTTCACGGAACAAATGTTGAAGACGGCGCTTTGCAGGGCATTTTCCAAATGAACACGGTTCCTTTTGCATTTGGTTCGGTGTTAAGCTCTGCTGTCGGAATGGATAAAGTAATAATGAAGAAAGTATTTCAAAGCAGCAATCTACCCGTTGTAGATTATATGTGGTTTTACAGGAGCAGCTTTGAAGAAGAAAGGCAAGAAATTATAAAAGAAGCAGAAAAAATCGGATATCCCTTGATTGTAAAGCCGGCAAATTTAGGCTCAAGCGTTGGGATAAGCAAAGCTAATAATTTGGATGAACTGTTGTTTTCCATTGAGATTGCAATGTCCTATGACAGGAAAGTGATATTGGAAAAATGTGTTGAAAATGTCAGAGAGATAAACTGTGCCGTAATAGGTTACGAAAATGACTTGGAAGCTTCTCTTTGCGAAGAGCCGGTCGGATGGAAGGAATTTTTAACTTATGAAGATAAATATGTAAACAAAAAGAAAGATGCGGCGGAATCAAAGCGGCGCATACCTGCTGACATAGAGGAATCAGTTGATACTCAAATAAAGCATTATGCAAAGGAAGCCTTTAAGGCAGTGGATTGCTGCGGAAATGCAAGAATAGATTTTCTATTTGATGGCAACAATATATTTGTGAATGAAATTAATACGATTCCCGGCTCCATATCCTTTTATTTATGGGAAGGAAAGGGAATTTCATTTAAACAATTAATTACGAAAATAATTGAATTAGCAGAAATACAGCATAATCAAAGAAAAGCAAACATTGTTTCTTATGATATTGACTTGCTCAATAAAATGGGAGGCTCAGGAAAGCATAAATAAGCTCACATTAGGAGAATATACATGAACTTTAAAGATAAAATATTGGCATTTATGAAAGAAGAAGCATATAAACCACTGACGTTTAAGGAACTTCTTCAAGTTTTTGAAATTGAAGGTAAAATGAAAAAAGCACTTTTAGTTGCTTTAAATGAGCTTGAGGATGAGGGCAAAATCATTTTTACCAGGACGGAAAGATATGGCATACCGGAAAAGATGAACCTTGTTATAGGCATACTTGAAGGACATCAAAAAGGATATGCATTTTTGCGTCCTGATGATAAAAATTTAAAGGACATTTTTATTTCTCCAGTGGATATGAACGGTGCAATGCATGGGGACCGGGTAATCGTAAGACCTATGAAGGTGCTGGAGGATGTAAAAAGCCCTGAAGGAAAGGTTATAAGAATTATCGAAAGAGCCAATCAGTATGTAATAGGAACGTTTCAAAAAAGCAGACACTTCGGTTTTGTAGTTCCCGATGACAAGAGAATTGCTTTTGATATATTCGTACCAAGAGAAGAGTTTAATAATGCACAGGCAAACAATAAGGTTTCCGTTAAAATAACCGAATGGCCTGACAAAAGAAAAAATCCCGAAGGCACAATAGTAGAAGTAATAGGGGATATTGAGGATACAAAAACACATATTGAAGCAGTGCTTTTAGCTAAGAAGGTCAGACAGGTATTTCCTGAGGACGTAATAAAAGAAGCTAAAAGAGTTTCAGAAGAAGGAATTCATGAATTAGAACTAAAACGCAGAAAAGATTTGAGAAACCTTCCCATAATAACAATTGACGGAAGTGATGCGAAGGATTTAGATGATGCTGTTTATGCCGAAAAAATAAATGATGATGAATATAAATTGGGCGTTCATATTGCAGATGTAACTCATTATGTGAAGGAAGACAGAAGATTAGATAAAGAAGCATTGAAAAGAGCAACGAGCATATATATATCAGACCGTGTCATTCCAATGCTTCCGAAGGAACTTTCAAATGGTGCCTGCAGTTTGAATCCGGGTGAGGATAAGCTTACCCTTTCTGTTGAAATGATAATTAACAAGGAAGGCAAAGTAATTGACTATTCAATATTTGAAAGTATTCTTAACAACAGATACAGAATGACCTATGATGATGTAACGGAAATACTTGAAAATAATGACGAAGAGCTTACAAAAAAGTATAAGGAAATTGTTCCTATGCTTAAAATTATGGAAGAATTAAGCCTTGTATTAAGAAGAAAAAGAGACTTAAGAGGAGCCATTGATTTTGAATTTCCGGAAACAAAAATTATAACCGATGAAACAGGAAGGGCAATTGATGTAACAAAGTATGAAAGAAGAACCTCAAATAAAATTATAGAGGAATTTATGCTTGTTTGCAATGAAACTGTTGCGGAGCATTACTATTGGCTTAACATGCCCTTTGTATACAGAATTCACGAAGACCCGGATGAAGAAAAAATGTATGAATTCAGCAAGTTTATTCATAACTTGGGTTATACATTGAAGGGAAATGAAGTTCATCCGAGAGAATTACAGCAGCTTTTAAATAAAATTAAAAATACCAAGGAAGAATCCTTAATAAATAACATGATGCTAAGATCATTGAAAAAAGCAATTTATTCGCCTGACGCATCACCCCACTTTGGATTAGCAGCTCAGTATTACTGCCATTTTACATCACCTATAAGAAGGTATCCGGACTTGCAGATACATCGAATTATTAAGGACCAGTTAACCGGAAACTACTCGGAAGCAGATATTCAAAAACTATTTGAGCGTACTGCAATGGTTGCCGAGCAATCCTCCAAAATGGAAAGAATTGCAGATGAGGTTGAAAGAGATACGGATAAAATTAAAATTGCTGAATTTATGTCCGATAAAATCGGTGAAGAATATGAGGGTGTTGTATCAGGGGTAACCAGCTTCGGTATATTTGTTGAGCTTGAAAATACTGTTGAAGGGCTTGTTCACATTTCAAATATGGTTGATGATTATTACATTTATGATAATGAGAAAAAAGAATTGTTCGGTCAGGGCAGCAATAAAATATTTAAAATCGGAGATTCGGTTAAGATTCAAGTAGCTAATGTAAGCATTGCAAAGGCTGAAATTGATTTTGTTTTAATATAAAGGCATTTATCAATTTTAGTTAAAATACAACACCAATATACCGTTAAGGTTTGTTTAAGCTTTATACTCTATTATTATCTCAGAGGTAATCAT
>DCDU01000007.1:0-150 GCA_002316585.1 Firmicutes bacterium UBA1047
GATGCAAAAACAGATGCCGGCCGCGCCGGTCGCATAGCGTGGATGATTGAAAGATTAAATAAGAACCTCAAACCGATGTAGAAATCAAAGCAAAACTGCAAAAGAGGGCGAAAAGGTTTGAAAATTAATTAAATCCGGCTCAACTCAATT
>DCDU01000007.1:354-7572 GCA_002316585.1 Firmicutes bacterium UBA1047
TTGAAGGTTGGATAATAAAATGGCATTGAAGCATAAGAGAAACTCCCTTATATTTCAAGGGAAAAACAAGAATAACAAATATTTTGAGGGATGGTATTTTAAACAGGTATCCTCCGACTTGAAAAATATAATCAGCATCATACCCGGGATTGCAAAAAACAATACAGATTCTCATTCCTTTATTCAGGTAATAATTTCACATGCTCTTGAAGGCAGAATACAGCTTAAAACCCAATATTACAGGTTTTTTGTCAATGACTTTAAATATACGGATGAACCGTTTTGCTTAACAATAGGTGATAATATATTTACCGACCAGGGTATGAAGCTCAATCTTTCAAATGATGAATATTCCATACAAGGCAGCATTAGTTTTTCCGGGTTTACTAAAATTAAAAGAAACATTTTTTCACCGGATGCAATGGGGTATTTTTCATACCTGCCCTTTATGGAGTGCTACCATGACATTATAAGCATGAACCATAAGCTAAAAGGTGTTTTGACGGTAAATAGAGAAGTTTTTGACTTGAATAACGGCAGAGGGTATATAGAGAAAGACTGGGGAACATCATTTCCAAAAGAATACATATGGCTTCAATCAAATCATTTCGGCGATACGGATGCAAGCATTATGTTTTCACTTGCCCACATACCGTTCTTAGGCTCCTCCTTTAAAGGTTTTATCTGCAACCTTACTTTTAACGGATGCGAGTACAGGTTTGCCACCTATAATAACAGCAAGGCTGTAAAAACTTCTTATTCGGGTAATTTTATAGAGCTTGCTGTAACTAAGGGAAAATATGCTCTTATGATTAAAGCGGAAATCTGCAGAGATTCGGGTGGACTAAAGGCACCGGTTAATGGGGCAATGGATAATATAATAAAGGAAGGTCTGACCGGGTTAGTTGATATTAGATTATTGAAGGATTCAAAGGTTTTGTTTGCAGGTAAAGGCAATCCATGCGCCATTGAATTGATATTCTCCTCGGGGTTATAAAGGAGAAGTAGTATATAAGGATAATGGAGGATCAATCTGCAGATCCTGGAACTGGCGCGAATCAGTAAGAACCATGCTTACCGAAAATACGAAAAATGCTTTTTTGTGTATTGAATCGGTTGATGAAAGACGAGCAGAAGACTTGGAGAATGCAATAAAGGATTTGGCAAAGCTGATTCAGGACAACTTGGGAGGTACATTGAAGCAAATAACAGAAAAATATTTGTTGAAGTAAAAGGTGTTACATTAGAAGAAAACGGTGTTGTAATGTTTCCCGATGCCCCTACAGAAAGGGGATTAAAGCATTTAAACGAGCTTTCGGAAAGTGTGGATGACGGATATGATGCTTATGTATGCTTTGTTATACAGATGAAAGATGTATTATATTTTACACCTAATTACAGAACTCATTATGAATTCGGAGAAGCATTGAAACGTATTACGAAAAAAGGTGTAAATTTGATTGCTTTAGACTGTGAAGTGACAAAAGACAGCATTACAGCCGGCAATTTAGTCGGAATTATTCTGTAGTGCAAAATAGCAAATGATAAACTAAGCGGCATTATGAGATGAGTTATAAAGCGGCATAAGGGGCAGCAGTGAAATTATGCGGTAAGGTGTACAAATAAAACCGTAGGAGCAAGGACATATAATCCAAAGTATAGAAGCGAAATAATTGGCAACAATAACCGCGGAGGTGTTTTTATGATATCACATAAATCGGTTATTACTTTCGGTATGGTTGCAATTCCAATAGCAATGTATACAGCTACACAGGACAATGACATTCACTTTAATCAGCTGCATAAGGAAGACAACAGCCGCATCAGATACAAGAAGACCTGCGGTCACTGCGGCAAGGAAATCAATTCTAAAGATATTGTTAAAGGATATGAATATGATAAGGACAAGTATGTAGTTATTACAGATGAGGAAATTGAGAAAATAAAAACAGAAAAAGAAAAATCCATTCAAATTCTGCATTTTGCGGAGTTAAACCAAATTTCTCCCGTTTACTATGAAAAAACCTATCAGGCCGCTCCTGAGGCAGGCGGTGAAAAAGCATTTGAGCTGCTGCGCTCTGCTTTAATGGCGGAGCAAAAGATTGCCGTCGGACGGACCGTAATGGGTACCAAAGACACTTTGATGGCGATAATCCCAAGAGAGGACGGCATACTTATTTCCACAATGTTCTATGCCGATGAAATCAAGGATTTGCAGAAACCATATACCAAGCCGGAAGTATCGGAGCAGGAGCTGAATATGGCAAAGCTGCTGATTAATTCCATGGACACTCCCTTTGACCCTTCAAAATACAAAGATGAATATCAGGCTAAACTTCGTGAGCTGATTGAAGCAAAAATTGCAGGAAAAGAAGTTGTGGCTACGGAAACTGAAAGTGCCGGCAAGGTTATCGACCTTATGGAGGCTCTTAAGGTCAGCGTAGAAAAAGCTAAGAAGGATAAGGAATCGGCTTAATCTTATGACTGTACAATTAAACGAATATAATGAAAAAAGAAATTTTGAAAAAACCTTGGAGCCGAAAGGAAGGACAGAAAATTCCGAAGAAAGCCTGAGATTTGTTGTACAGCATCATTTAGCCCGAAGTAAGCATTACGATTTGCGCTTGGAATGGAATGGTGTTCTTTTAAGCTGGGCAGTTCCAAAAGGTCCTTCCTATGATACGCATGACAAGAGATTAGCGGTTCATGTGGAGGACCACCCGTTGGAATACAGGGATTTTGAGGGTACTATTCCTAAGGGAGAGTACGGCGGCGGGGTGGTTATGCTTTGGGATGAAGGATATTGGGAGCCTTATGTTAATGTCGAAGAAGGACTTGATAAGGGAATGCTTAAATTCATTCTGAAAGGAAGACGATTAAAAGGCAAGTGGGCATTGATACGGTTAAAAGGAAAGATGGGCGAAACCAAGGATAATTGGCTTTTACTGAAAGAAAAAGATGAGTATGTCAAGACTGAAAACGGAATATCCGAATTTACCGTCAGCATCAGGACCGGACGAACCATGTCTGAAATTGAAGAAGGTCAAGATGAGAAAATTACCAAAAACCCATTCGGCATGGCAGAGGTACAGCTTGCAAAATTAGTCAGGACTATTCCCGAAGGCGAGGATTGGCTTTATGAACTGAAATACGACGGTTACAGAATATTGGCTTTTGTGGAAGGAAACAATGTACGGCTTGTAACAAGAAACGGGAATGATTTAACAAAGCGATTTTATGAAATAGCCTCGGTGCTTACGGACTTGGCTAAAGGAAGAGCCTTTGTTTTGGACGGCGAAATAGTTATTACCGATGATTCGGGCAGGACAGATTTTCAGGCTCTGCAGAATTATTTAAAAAATCAAAAATCACAAAACTTAACTTATATAGTTTTTGATATTCTTGCAATTGACGGAGAAGATATTCGAACACAGCCTTTAATCAAAAGAAAGGCAAAGCTTGAAGCTTTGTTGGAGGATGCACCCAATTTTCTATATTACAGCCGGCATGTGAAAGGAAACGGGAAAGAAAGCTTTGCTGCAGCGTGCGAATCAAATATGGAAGGCATAATCGGCAAAAAATCCGATTCAATTTACAGCGGAACAAGAAATGGTGACTGGATAAAGATGAAATGCGATAAAAGACAGGAATTTGTTATCGGAGGATATATTCTTTCCGATAAAAGAGTTAGTGGAGTAAGCTCCCTTCTCTTAGGTATTTACGAGAGGGAGGAATTAGTTTATGCAGGACGTGCAGGTACCGGGATATCTGAAAATGATATGAAGCTACTTGAGAAAAAGTTTGAAAATATAAAAAGGACGGAATCACCCTTTAAGCAAGTGCCTAAAATAAGGTCAAATGAAAGAATTACTTGGCTTGAACCTGAATTGGCGGCGGAAATTAAATTTGCCGAATGGACCAAGGAGAATCTTTTGAGGCAGGCAAGCTTCAAAGGGCTGCGTATAGACAAGAATCCTAAGGATATAAAAAGAGAGAACGCAGAGGATGCGGCAGAGTTTCAGCCGGTTGCCGGAGAAGAAAAATCAAGGTCAGCAAAATCAAGGGACCTTGTTATTGAAGGAGTAAAAATTTCAAATCCGGACAAGGTAATATTCAATGCTCCGGAAATTACAAAAGAAGATATGATTCGATATTATTTGAGGATTTCAGAGCGCATGCTGCCATATGTGAGACACAGAGTGCTTACTATTGTTCGGTGTCCCAAGGGTGTCTCGAAATCATGCTTTTATAAAAAGCATCCGGGTCCCGGCATCAAAGGAATTGTGACATTACCCGTTGTCAGTACCGGCAGTAGTGAAACAGAGGAATATTATTATATTGAAAATATAACCGGTCTTATATCCGAGGCGCAGATGGGTACATTGGAATTTCATATTTGGGGAAGCAGTGCCGATAAGCTTGAAATGCCGGATATGATGGTATTTGATTTAGACCCAGATGAAGGAATGGATTTAAGCAGAGTGCGTCAAGGTGCGGAGGATATTAAAAGTATCCTTGATGAGCTGTCTTTAGCTTCTTATCTTAAGACCAGCGGCGGCAAAGGATACCATGTTGTTGTGCCCCTGAAGCCTTTTGCGGATTGGGAAAGGTTTCGTGATTTTGCAAGGCAGGTTGCGGAAGTAATGGAGAATAAGTGGCCAGAGCGCTACACCGCCAATGTGAGAAAGGCTAATCGCAAAGGCAAAATATTTATCGACTGGATTCGAAACGCAAGAGGTGCTACAAGCATTGCTCCCTACTCTTTAAGAGCTAAAGAAGGAGCCAAAGTATCCATGCCCATCTCCTGGGACGAACTTTATACCGTTGCTCCCGACGGAATCAATATGGAGGATGCCCTTTTCAGAATTGAGGGAAATGACCCCTGGGAAGGTTTTTTCCGTAATAATCAGATGCTTAAATAGATGGAACCTACAGGCTGACTGTAGGTTCCATTACAGTTAATGTATTATTGTAAGTATCAAGATTTGTAACCGCACCTATAGGTATAGCCATTTTATAGACTCCGTGTCCTGAAGCTAAGTTGGTCATAAGCGGCTTTCCTAAGGGGACAATCACTTCATTTATTATGTCGTCATATGATTTTCCGTAATTTGCATAACACCCTGAGCATTCTCCCATTATAATTCCCGCACAATCTCTGAACTTGCCGGCATGCAGCAAGTGAGAAATCATTCTGTAAACACGGCTTGCCGCTTCGTGAGTTTCTTCAATAAATAAAATTCTGCCTGTAGTATCCACTTCAAAGGGCGTTCCCAAGGTATCAACAAAGGATGTAAGGTTTCCTCCGACAATAGTGCCTGTTACATTTCCCGGAACTCTGCTTATTAACGGCATTCCGGGCGGATTTTCGAGCGGTCTGGGTGAAGTTAACGATGATGTGGCCGCAAAAAACTGATTGAAGTTATATGGCGGGGTGGTAGGCCTGAAATCTATTAACAGCAAACTATGAAAGGTAATTAAGTCTGCCAATGTGTACAGGACATTCAATAAGACTGTTATATCGCTGTATCCCGTAATAATTTTCGGATTAAGCCTTATTTTGTCATAATCAAGATACGGAATGATATCCGAAACTCCCGTACCTCCTCTTGTAGGTATAATAGCTCTTACGTCAGGGTTCATAAACATATTCATTAAATCTGAGGCACGCTCCATAGGCGAAGCGGCAACAATACCGTCATCGGAATACACATGTTCGCCCACAATAACATTATAGCCCATAGATTGCAGGGTTTGTATTCTTGAGTCAATTGATTCCGCATCCCGCGGGCTGCCTAAGGTAACTATTCCTATGGTATCACCGGTTCGCAAGATAGGTGGTCTGATAGCCATTTATGCCCTCCTAAATAATATCCCTTTTTACTTAATTAGTATATGAAGAAATATTATGTTGGTTAACAATTATCTCACGCCGACTCTTTTTGTTCAAAATGTTTCCAATATATATGAAATAAAATAAACAGTATCGCTCCCTTTAATATTGAAGATAAGCTGATTGCCCACCACACTCCCGACAACCCCAGTATTGTCTTGCTTAGAATAAGAGCAGCCGGAATTCTTAAACCATTTAATACGGTTCCGTTTACTGTAGGCAAAAGTGTTTTTCCTAATCCGTTGAAGGCTCCTGTTGTGCCGATTTCAATTGTCATAAAAAATTGTGATAAGCCTAAAATTTTTAAATATTTAATTCCCTCTTTAATAGCGACGGGGTCGTCAGGAACAAATATTGAAAATAATATTTCAGAACCGAATATTAATATTAAGGTTGTAAGTATGCCGATTCCTCCCAATATTTGAATTCCCTGAACATACCCGTCCTTTATTCTTTTTACTTTCCCCGCACCGAAGTTTTGACCGATAAAGGCTGAAATTGCCGCAGAGAAACCATCGGCGGTCATCCATGTAATAGACTCGATTTGAGAGCCGATACTTTGAACAGCAATTGCCACAGGTCCGAAGCTTGCCAATATTTTAGTAATAACCATGGCTATTACCGAATGCAGACCTACCTGTGCAAATGGAGGGATGCCTATTTTAATTATATTTTTAATTGTTTTAATACATGGTTTATTAAATAATTTCACATGTGAATAAATAGTATTATATTTTTTCCCTATAATCAAAAATATAATTGTTACAAAAAATTGAGACAATATAGTAGCTAAGGCAGCACCCTTGATACCTAAAGTGGGCAGGGGTCCGAAACCGAATATAAATAAGGGGTCAATTATTATATTGGCAATAAGTCCGATTGTGTTTACCTTAAAAGGAGTTATGCTGTTTCCGGTACTGTTTAAAATTGTTGAGAAAACAGGATTCAAAAAATGAAATGTTATGCCCATGGCAATAATTGCTAAATACTCCACTGCCATTTCACTGACATTGGCTTCCTGAATGCTAAAGAATCCAATTATCTGCTGTCTGAAAATAAAAAGCAGTAAAGAGTATGATATTGCTATAATCAGATTAAGCTGAAATCCGTTGGAAACATATTTTTTTACACCCTCCAAATCTCCCTTACCATATAATTGTGCGACATTTACTCCTACTCCAACCTGCGCAATCATAATTAGGGCAGCGCCAAACCACAAAAAAAACCCTGCCGTTCCTGCGGCGGCAACTGCATCGGTACTCAGCCTTCCAAGCCACATTATATCGGTCAAGTTGTATGCTGTTTGTATAAATGAAGTTCCCATT
>DCDU01000007.1:7757-17488 GCA_002316585.1 Firmicutes bacterium UBA1047
GCCAATTTTACTAATGTTCTGCGTATTTTTCCTTCTGTAAGATTAATGTTATTAGTCATTTTATTTTCCTTATAATTTAATAGTAATAATCAGTTTATCTTATATTTTCATTTTATTCAAGAAAAAAGATGCCCTAACCCCATTTTTCTGAGTCCGCTTTAATTAATAAAAGATGAAAACAATAAAAAATATATCCTTAAATTAAAAAAAGAAGATATGGAAGCATTGGACAAGGAATATTACGAAACGATAGATAAATTGAAAAGGCTGAAAAGCAATTAGCCTTATCGGTTCAGAAATAAATACGTGCAGAGCTATTGCAATCAATAATAAAGAAAGCCCCCATAAATGCGTCAATAAAAAATAAGCAGGGGGCTTCTTGCTGTTTTCAATCCTTGTAAAGGCTTTTCAGAAGAATTATTTCCTTTCCGTGACCCTCCAAGTCGTTTGGAGTTTCCAAAAAGAATGGGAGTTTTTTTAACTTCGGATGGTTGATTATCCTTGAGAGAGCATCAATACCTATCTGTCCGTTTCCTATTGTTTCATGGCGGTCTTTGTGGCTTCCCATTGCGTTTTTGCTGTCATTCAAGTGAATGGCATGTAATTTGTCAAGACCTATAATTTCGTTAAACTCATTCAAAACGCCATCCAAGTTATTGACAATGTCGTATCCTCCGTCAAATATATGGCAGGTATCAAGACATACGCCTATCTTATCCTTAAGAGTGACATTATCGATAATCAGCTGCAGCTCTTCAAAAGTTTTCCCTATTTCTGTTCCCTTGCCGGACATTGTTTCCAAAAGAACCATTGTTGTTTGCTCGGGATACAATACTTTATTAAGCGCATCCGCTATATATTTAATTCCCGCATCAACCCCCTGTTTTACATGACTTCCCGGATGAAAGTTATATAAATTATTTGGCAGGTGCTCCATTCTTTTTAAATCATCCTCTAAAACTTCCAATGCAAATTCTCTCGTTCTTTCATCAGCAGAACTGATATTAAGGGTATATGGAGCATGACCTAATATTTTTGCAAAGTTATTCTTTTCCATTAATATTTTTAATTTTTCTATATCATTGATATCAATTTCTTTAGCCTTGCTACCTCGCGGATTTCGGGTAAAAAACTGAAATGTGTTTGCTCCGATTTTCAGAGCATCCCTGCCCATCGCTTCATATCCGTTGGAAACAGACAGGTGGCAACCTATATTAAACATATGTCCTCCTTAAAATCGTAAATGTTATGAATGCCGTGTCATTTTACGCTGCATTCAAATGACAAAACTTTAATTGGCTTCAATTATACTTATAACATACCACAAAAATATAAGCTTTAAGTTGGTATTTATATCCATTCGTGGCATGGGGCTGCTAATTAACTTTTGTTGGAAAATACGCTAAGAGTAAAAAGAACTTCCTATTATTTCATGATTCAAAGTGAAAATAATATGTTATACTTTATAAAAACGTTTAGGGGACATATATGAAGAAGACCAAGTTAAAGTATTTATTCATAATAGCAGCATTTATTATGTTATTATACATAGGACAAACTAATTCCGTATTGACCGAAGGATTTGTAAAATTATCGGATTCGGCAAATGATGAAGAAAGCATTGAAAAATCCCAACATATAATAGTAGGCTATTATCCTGCATGGAAGTCATATGAAGGATATACTCCCGATAAGATAGATGCAAGCAAATTGACCCATATTAATTATGCCTTTGCCAATATTGGACCGGATTACAGAATATCAATGGGTTATCCCGACAAGGACCCGGCAAACTTTGAAATGTTTAAAGAGCTTAAGAAAATTAATCCGGATTTGAAAATTCTTATTTCAGTAGGCGGATGGAATTGGTCGGGAAGATTTTCGGACATGGCAGTCACGGAGGAAAACCGAGCGAAATTTGCAGAGAGCTGTGTTGAATTTATTACGAAATACGGACTTGACGGAGTTGACTTAGATTGGGAATATCCTGTGGGAGGGGGACTTGAAACTAATTCGAAAAGTCCGAATGATAAACAGAACTTAACCTTGCTGCTGCAGAATATTCGTGAAAAATTGGATGCTCAGGGATTGAAGGATAATAAAAAGTATTTGCTTACCATAGCTGCCGGAGCGAGCAATTATTACATAAGTAACACAGAGGCGGATAAGATTCACAATTATTTGGACTTTATAAACTTGATGACCTATGACATAAACGGACCCTGGGATACATATTCTGATTTTAACTCACCCCTGTATAACGATAACGATACAATAAGCATTGATTCATGCGTTAAAGCATGGCTGAATGCAGGCTTGCCTGCGGACAAGCTAATCATGGGAATTCCGTTTTACGGATATAAATATGATGTATCGGGAACTTCTGAGGATGGTTTACGTCAAAAGCATATAGGGGGCAGTGCATTAAGCTACGAGACAATCGTAACAGATTATCTGAACAATCCCGAATATACAAGAAAATTCCATGAAAAATCCTTGGTGCCATGGCTTTACAACGGAAAAACATTTGTCAGCTATGATGACTCACAGTCTGTTGCATTGAAGGCTGAATATATCAGAGAGAAGAATTTAGGCGGTGCAATGGTTTGGGAATTAAGCCAGGATTCAAAGGGAACACTTTTGAATTCATTGTATGAGGGACTTACTTCCGTATCGTCAAATGATTATAGGGGTCACTGGGCAGAAGCTGTCATACAGAAGTGGCTTGATATGAAATATATAGCAGGATATCCGGACGGAACATTCAGACCGGAAGCATTTATAACAAGGGCGGAATTCGTTAAAATGGCAAATAATTTATTTAGATTCAGCGAAACTTCCGAAATTGCATTTGAAGATGTGAAGGAAGGCAGCTGGTACTATAAGGAAATACAAAAAGCATACAAGGCAGGCTATATAAAAGGTATTTCCTCCGCGGAATTTGCTCCCGATGATTATATTACAAGAGAGCAGTCGGCGGCAATCATATCGCGATTGCTTGATTTAGAAGGCAATAATACGGGGGCTGACATATTTTATGACAGCAGTCAAATCAGCGGCTGGGCTAAGGGAAGTGCGGGTGCCGCAGCAGCTAACAGCTTAATAATAGGTTATGAAGATAATACCTTCAGACCGCTTAATAATATAAAAAGAGCAGAAGCTGTTGCATTACTGGACAGAATATTGGAGTAGCATGCTGTTCGTCATTCTTGGATTAGCAAGGATATAGAAATTGTTATTTAAAGGTTAGCAGCTTTTTTACGCCGAGTATTGCTAATTATTAGGAAGTATACTACGATATTATTTATTATATTTTATTTCGATGAATGTTGGGGTATTAATCGAATGATAAAATATAATATAATATAAATACTATGTGTCACACTTAATGTGGTATAAAATTTAAAATGAGGGGATAATTTATGAACAAATTATGCAAAACCCGCATGCCATTTGCGGTTAAAAAAAGTATGGCAGCAATTCTTTCGTTGTTGATGATAATTTCATCATTCTTCCCTGTAAATCAGATTTATGCTGCGGATAATGGTGAAATGGTGCTTAAGTCGGTCAGTCATCCTGAAACGGCTGTAGAAGCTGTAATTGACGGGAACAATATAATATTTACTCTCCCGTTCGGATACAAATCAGAAACTTTGGATATTTCAGGCATTAAATGCAAATTGGATACTAATTTTAGATTAGCTGAAATATCATTTCCTTCGGATTCCGAAGCTAAAATAGGCGGTTCCTCGGTAATAATGGATGTAAATTATACCTATGCTTCCGGAAAGGATACTTCCACTAAGTTCGGTACACGCTATTATATCAGTGTAGAAAGCGGCAAGTCTCCTGCATTCGGAGGAACAATTTCAAAGACAACAACAATTAATAAAAATATTACTTTCAAGCTTTCCGATTTTGCCGATATCTATAAAAGCAATAACGGAGAAAAGATGGGGTTTATTTCAATAGGTGCATCAAGGAATACCGCGGGTATATTAAAATACAAAGGTGATGATTACAGACCGGATACACTTATCAGTGTTTCGGATATTGAAGCAGGCAGGCTTAGCTTCAAGCCCCTGAATGCTGGAGAAATTTCTTACACTGTAACTGCTTATGCAGATGATGAAAATAAAACCGATTGCGGGAAGGCATCGTTAAATATAAAAATTGAGTATCCGGTTGCCTCGGATATAAAATTTAACGGAGAGCAGGACAAAGTTCTGAAGTTAAATTCTTCCCGGTTCGTTGAAGCATGTAATATTATAGGAGGTACATTTGATTGTATAAGCTTCGATTCGCTTCCTTCATCTTCAAAGGGCAGACTTTATATCGATTATGCATCGTCAGCGTATTATGGCACTGCAGCTGCTACAGGCAGATATTATAACAGAACGGATATAGATAAAATGTCTTTTGTTCCCTATTCGGGTTATTTCGGAGAATTCAGCATACCATACAAGGGATATAACAGAGAGGGCGAAATATTCACAGGTGAAATGAAAATAACCGTAGCAGAAAATAAAATGATTATAGATACGATAGAATACTCTGCATATGAAAATACATTGATTAATATGGATGCAGATGATTTTAAAGACGTATGTTCATATGCGACGGGAAGAAGATTGAGTTATGTTAAATTTACCCTTCCTTCTGCGTCAAAGGGAAGCCTGTATTTAAACTATGGTTTGAACAGCCAATCCAAAGTATCGTCCTCTTCGAAGTATTATGAAGATGATTTGGAAAATATTTCATTTGCACCATATTCCAATTATACCGGAATCGTTGTAATCTCTTATGTCGGTTATAATGACAGGGGAGAAGCTTATGAAGGTGAAATTGAAATAGAAATAATTAAGATTGATGCTGATGCTACAACATATAAAACAGGAACCTATACTCCGCTGAGCTTTGATTCCGATGATCTTGCGGATGCATGCAGGAAGGCTACAGGCAGAAGATTGGATTATATTAAGTTTTCAGTACCTTCATCCTCATACGGTATCATGTATTACAAATATGGCTCTTCCAGATATGAGACCAAGGTATCCGACAGTACCAAGTATTATGTGTCTGACCTGGATGATATAACATTTGTCCCTAAATCATCTTATACGGGAGCTGTAGTTATTCCATATACGGGATATAATGTTGACGGCAAATCATATACCGGCGTGGTAAAAATTACTGTCGTAAAGGAAATTCCGGCTGCTGACACAATAAACATTTCAACAAAAGAGGATACGGCCGTTCACTTTGACGATGAAGATTTTAATGATGCATCCGAGGATTCCACAGGCGAGGAATTGGATTATGTAATATTCACATTACCTTCATCAAAATACGGCAAGCTTTATTATAATTATACATCTGCAAGCAAATATGACTCTGAGGTATCATCAAACAGGAAATATTATTATGATGACACTCCCTCGTTATACAGGATAACATTTGTACCTTACAGAGATTACCACGGAACAGTAACCATAAAATATACAGGTTATAATACAGACGGAGATGCATTTACAGGCTCAGTGGAGGTAGAAGTTATATCAATGCCTGAAACAGAAGGGTCTCAGCATTTCAAGGATGTAACGAAGGATTATTCGTGGGCTGCATTTCAGATAGATTATTTATATGAGCAGGATATAGTAAACGGAACAGGAGACAATTATTACGGACCGGCACAAAATATGACACGTGGAGATTTTATGCTTATGCTGTACAGAGCTCTGAATTTAAGGGCGACCGTTAAAGGAAATTTCAGCGATGTTCCGAAAGACAGCTACTATTATAAAGCGGTTGGCGTTGCTAAAGCGCTTGGTATAGCAAAGGGTTATGACGATAAGTTCATGCCCGGCGCAGGAATCACCAGAGAGGATGCCATGGTTCTTGTTGACAGGGCATTGACTATTGAAGGCAGAAGGTTATCTGCAGGAAAAGAAAGTGACTTATATGATTTTAAGGACAGAAAAACAGTATCCGATTATGCGTATACATCTGTTGCAACATTGGTTAAAGCAGGCATAATTCAGGGGAGCAACTCATATTTGAATCCAAAGTCTTTTATTTCAAGAGCCGAAATGGCAGTAATACTTTACAAGGTTCTTGAACTTAATTGATATCACTCGCTTTGATTACTCAAAATTCATCTGAGTTTTAGAATAATTAAGGGATATACATTATAGCGAAGATGAAAATAGATATTATAAAAAAGAGACTGTTTTCCCGCAAAAGGGGATAAACGGTCTCTTTTTTAATTTTTCAATTATATTAACGATTATGCTCAGCTTCTGCGTCAGCCTTAGTTTCATGAACCGTGCCGTGCGGATGCTGAGGCGGTGCATAAATAGAATATAACTTCATCGGCTTATTCCCTGTATTGATTAAGTTATGCCATTTTCCTGCCGGTACTATGAATATGAAATCCTCATAGACATCTTCTTCGAAATCGGGCATATCTTTACTGTCACCCATTTTTACAACTCCCTGACCTTCTTCGATTCGTAAGAATTGGTCAACATCCGGATGCATTTCTAAACCGATATCTTCTCCGACGCCTAAGCTCATTAAAGTGAGCTGTAAATTATCTCCTGTCCACAGTGCCGTGCGGAAAGCATTGTTTTGTTCCGCTGCCTCCTCAATATCGATTACGAATGGATTCGGACCGTAATCCTTTATTTCGATAAAACCTTTATCCCCGGGATACTGCAAATACCAGGGGTCATAAATATAGTTTTCCCGGTTATAGGGATATTGCGGATACATATTCATATAATCAGGGTTCATGGGATTGTTATAAAGGTATGGATTTGGATACATTCTGCGGAAATCATACATTCTGTCCCTGTTATACTGCGGTGTCATATTGTTTGGATATTGGTAGTTATTATTAGCGTTGTACATATTTTAAATTCCTTTCTGCAATTGTTAATATTATAATATGTTTTCGGTTTTACGGATGTGAATAGAATATAAAAACCATCTCATATAATTCGGCATATAATTCCGGATATTCATTAAAAAAAGGTTCTTGTTACCAAGAACCTCTGCCGCATCTGCCTCTTCCGAGACCCATCATGCCACTGCCGCCGTTACCAATTCCGCTGCCTTTGCCGAAAGTATTTCTCATAATTCCCAAGCCGCCGCCGTTTTCAAGGCAGTATTCCTGCATTTTTTCGATATATTTCAATATTTCATCGGCTTCTTCCTCACTGAGAATTCCATCATTAACTCTTTCGTCCAAAATGGCTTTTTTGTTTTCAAGCATTTCGTTTCTGAATTCTTCCAAGGCATCTTCATCATATTCTACAGGCGTTGCAGCCCCATAAACAGCAATTGTTCCTGCCAATATTGCCAAAAGTGCCAAGCTAACTATTAAAATTTTATTCAGCTTTTTCATATTTACCTCCTATCTTTTTATAATTAATATAACCGGTAATTGTGTCAAATTTATGTCTTTATTTTAAAAAAATTATGATTTATTTTTTGTAAAAACATAAAATTGCCACTTAATAATATCATATGGTATAATTACAAAAAGCAAAGAGGTGGTTATGTGGGAACAATGTTAATTGCGGATGATAATAGGCAAATAACATCCATATTGGAGGAATATGCAAAAAAAGAAGGCTATGAGGTGAAAATTGCTTATGACGGCAGAGCAGCTTTGGAAGCATTCAATAAATACAATCCTCATATAGTGCTGCTTGATGTTATGATGCCCGTAATGGATGGATTTGAAGTGTGCCGTGAAATAAGAAAAATTTCCAATGCTCCTGTCATTATGATTACGGCAAGAGGGGAGGACTTTGAGAGAATAATGGGACTTGACATAGGCGCGGATGATTATGTTGTAAAACCATTTTCACCGGCGGAAGTTATGGCAAGAGTAAGAGCGGTTATGCGAAGAATAACCGCCGGTGATATGAACAATCAGATATTGATATTTGATAATTTGAAAATAAACATGGAAAATTACACAGTTACAATTGGAAGTAGCAATGTTTCCTTAACCAAAAAAGAAATAGAGCTGCTATGGACATTGGCTTCCAATAAAAACAAGGTTTTTACAAGGGACAATCTCCTTAACAGCCTTTGGGGATATGATTACTACGGAGACTCAAGAACCGTTGATTCTCACATTAAAAGGCTCCGCTCCAAAATCGGCGGCTTTGACCATAAAAATTGGGATATTAAAACAATCTGGGGAGTAGGCTACAAGTTTGAGGTATATGATGAAAAATAAAATTACATTTAAATTGACAGTATATTTTTCAGCCGCATTAATTGTTTTTTCAATTATAATAGGCGGGATATTCATGAGCCTGTTTAAAAACAATGCAATACACATCCATAGAAAGGACCTTGAAAACCGTGCCTTGACTATTGCCGGCACAATCTCCGAACTGATGGACGGAACAAGATTAAACTCAGGTCAGGGCAGGGGAATGGGCGGCATGATGGGCATGCAAGGCGGAGTAGGTTTATATATGCGAAATTTGGATAACATTGCTATGGCTGATGCATGGATTGTTGACGAAGACTTGAATCTCTTAATAACGGGAACCATGTCGCGGATGAAGTATAATTATGCCGACTTACCCCAAAATGCCGACAAGGTTGTTAAAAGCGTGTTTACGGGTGAAACAACCTTCAGCGAAGACTTCAGCCGGCTTTTGGAAGCGCCTGCTTTGACCGTCGGCACTCCCATTATGTCCCATGGAAAAATAATAGGAGCACTTTTGATACATTCTCCCGTAGAAGGTATGAATGATGCAATTAATGAAGGATTTAGGATTTTGTTAATCAGCATTGCAATAGCATTAATTTTATCCATAGTATTATCTTCTGCTTTGGCATTGACATTTACAAAACCATTGAAAAAAATGAAAAATACGGCTGCTTTTCTTGCAAGCGGCAACTACAGCATAAAAACCGGAATAAGGCAAGATGACGAAATAGGCGAACTTGCAAAAACCATAGACCTGTTAAGCCGGCGATTAAGCGAAGCAAGTGAAGAAAGTGAAAGAGTTCAAAAACAGCGCCGTGATTTTATAACAAATATTTCTCACGAGCTAAGGACCCCCGTAACAGTAATCAGAGGCTCCCTTGAGGCGCTTTTCGACGGAGTTATTGAGGACCCTGTCCAGGTTAAGGAATACCATAAGCAGATGCTTAATGAAAGCAAAAGCCTTGAAAGATTGGTAAATGATTTTCTTGAGCTGTCAAGACTGCAAGATTCTGATTTTAAAATTGAAATGCAGAAACTGAATATTTGTGATGTCTTGAAGGATTCTTTAAGGAGCGCTTCAAATATGGCAACACAGAAAAATATAAAAATTGAATATAGTTTCGACAGAGATGTTTTTTTAACAGATGGAGACTATGGACGTCTTCGCCAGATGTTTTTGACAGTAATTGATAATGCAATTAAATTTTCCCATGAAAACAATAGTATTTATATAATTTTAAACAATAACCGGATAGTCATAAAGGATGAAGGTACAGGAATATCAAAAGAGGACTTTCCCTATATATTTGACAGATATTACAGCGTCAGGTCTGATGCAAACAAGACGGGAACAGGTCTTGGTCTTACCATTGCAAAGCAGATTGCCATAAGGCATAATATAAATCTATTTGCAGAAAGCAGGCTGAATGAAGGAACAAGTTTTGTATTTGAGTTTGGAAAGGATAATCTTTGAGTTTCCGCAAAAAGCAAA
>DCDU01000042.1 GCA_002316585.1 Firmicutes bacterium UBA1047
AGAGCAATGGTTACCCGTTACGGCATGAGCGAGGAATTCGGCATGATGGCTTTGGAAAGCGTAAGCAATCCTTACTTGGGAGGAGATTCAAATCTTACATGCTCATCGGCAACTTCAAGCAAAATCGACGAAGAAGTGTTGAAAATTATAAAATCCGCTCATAAAAAAGCAATTGACATATTGAAGGAAAATGAAGGAAAACTCCATGAGTTGGCAGAATACCTGCTGGAAAAGGAAACAATATCCGGCGAAGAATTTATGGAAATATTGAACAAATAAGGTGTGTTATGAGAGATGAATTATTGAAAAAACAATTATGGGATATGGTCAGACTCACATCGATTAATTTAGAAACTGCTTACAAACCTATAATTGAGGTCCATGGTCTAACAACCATGCAAAGCAGAATTTTAATTGCTGTTAATGAATGCGGCGAGCCTAATATTGGCAACATCTCTAAAATTATTGATGTAAGCAGTTCAAACACTTCAAATATGTGCAAAAAATTAGAGCAGGGAGGATTTATACAAAGAATCAGAAGCTCAAGAGATGAAAGAGTAGTGCTTCTTAAGCTGACGAAAAAGGGTACGGATACACTCCTTGAAATCAACAGGAATTTAAAATATGTTTACGGACCCATAATTGAAAAAATTCCGGATGAAGAATTTGAAGCTATAATCACCGGAATAAAGCTTTTGAATAAATTATTGAGTAAATTAGAAAGCGAATCCAAAAAATAATATGTCATAGGCTTATGGTTATAAAACAAAGGAACTGTTGAAATAAACAGTTCCTTCTACATTTCTATGTAACTTTTACTCTTCGTCTTCTTCATCATCGAATAATTCTTCTAAATCCGCTTCTTCAAGAATTTCATCGAAAGCTAATGTTACCGATTCATATTCCTCGTCGGATTCAATACTTAACAATTCAATTCCATCTTCATTTTCTTTAAATTCGTAAAGGAATACTTCTCCTTCTTCTTCGTTGCCGTCCAGCGGCAGCAAAGCAATATAGTCCTTTTCCTCAACAGGGAATATTGCAATAATNNTCTTTAAATTCGTAAAGGAATACCTCTCCTTCTTCTTCATTTCCATCCAATGGAAGCAAAGCAATATAATCTTTTTCTTCAACAGGGAATATTGCAATAATTGCACAATCTACCTCTGTTCCGTCTTCCAAAGTGATTGTCATTATTTCTTCGTCATGGTCGCCGCATCCGCATCCGCAATCGCAGCTATTATCTAACTCGTCATGACCGCAGTCACAATTTTCATCTTCACAGCCACAACCAAATAAGTCTTTATCTTTACTCATATTTTATACATCCTTATAATTTATTTATCCACAGACATGGATATATAAACTTTAACAGAATAGTATTTAAAATGCAATAAGTAATTTTATTATTAAAAAAAAATAAAGGTTTACATTTAGCAGTTAAAACTGTCTCTATATGCTCCTCAAGATGGAGTTATCAATGGAACTCAAGATGTAATTTAAACAAAAAAACTAAAACAATAACTACAAGCAACAATGACAAATATTTCACTTTTTTAACATACTATCCCCCATTTATGTCATATTTATTTTTAGAATACAATTCAATTACTTCAACACCTGATGTTGTTTTGTGGCATATATAGGATATATGCTTAATTACCAGTTTGCGGTGCATCTCCTTCAAAATAAGCAGTTTTTAAATTAGGACAATCCTCAAATGCACAGTGCCAAATAACAGTTACACTTGCTGGAATTGTAATTGTTTCCAAACTATGTAAGCTATAAAATGAATTATCTTGAATTTCGGTTACCCCATCCGGTATAACAACCTAAACTAATTTGGTGTAATCCTGAAAAGCTCCAATTTCTTTAGATGTATTCCCAATAGCAGTTACTTTTTTTCCATCAATTTCTCCTGGTATCTCGATACTTATATCTTTACCTGTGTATTTTGTAATAGTTACTGTATTATCATTGCTAACCACAAACTCATAATCTCCAGACACCATATTTATTGGTTCATCGATATATATTGGTGTATCTGGTTTTTCTGGAGAACCATCATTTTGTGAGCAAGCACTAAAGACAAACATAAGTACAAACGATAGCAGAATAGTAACTTCTGTCTTTAAAAAAATTTTATGCTTCATTTTATAATTACCCCTATATTTATTACTTATTTATTTTTGAGTAAATCGAATTATATTACAAGCTAAAATATTTTTTCAAAAGCCAATCTGGAACTTTTGTCCTCTACATAAATTATTCCGCAATACTCAAAATTATTTTTTTTAATTACTCTCTGCATGGATGTATTTTCGCTGTGAGTGTCTATTTTAATGCTGTGCACACCTTTATCAAGACAAATATTTTCAATGTGCTTAATAATTACAGATGACAATCCGGCTCCTTTATAAGCATTGTCCACCGCCATTCTGTGAATTACAGCATATTCACCGCTGCTTATCCATTCGCCGCCATAAATTACGTCATATGTTTTTTCTCCATTGAAGCAAACTGCAACCGTCCCTATAATTTCGCCATTATCCTCCAAAACATACCCATA